>CAYNGM010000146.1:0-5937 GCA_964396565.1 uncultured Anaerolineaceae bacterium
CGGCATGAGCGCCGGCGGATCGATCATCCTGGCCATGGTCCTGTCGGGTGCCCTGGCCGGCCTCGGCGGTACGGTCGAGGTCATCGGGACGGTCGGCCAGATGTCCAACGACCTCAGTGCCGGCTATGGCTTCAACGCGATCGCACTGGCCCTGCTGGCCGGGAACAGACCACTCGGCATCGTGGCGGCCGCCCTGCTGTTCGGGGCGTTGCGCACCGGTGGTGGGCTGATGCAGATCCGGACCGGCATCCCGCTTGACCTTCTGTTCTTCATCCAGGCGCTGGTCATCATGTTCGTGGCCGCCCCGCTGCTCGTCCGGTCGATCTACCGGATGCCCCCACGTCCACTCGATGAGGGGTCGCCGATATGACCGCCGCCAACCCGCCCATCACCCCGGCGGCCCCGGTCGTCACGACCGAGATCGGGCTGGCCGAGCGCAAGGCTATCCGGGCAGCGCGGATCCGCGGCGCCATCTTCGTGATCGTTGGCCTGCTCGCCCTCCAGGCGGCGACCCAGTCGTTCAACGACCCGGTCGAGTTCCGCTTCTGGGTGGACAAGCAGGGCGGCCAGGCGTGGTCGATCGCGACCAGCGTCGGTCTGCTGTGGCTTCTGTTCGGGATCAGCTCGGGCATCGTCGGCATGCTCCAGCTGGTCTATACGACCCGCTTCCCGTGGCGCAGGGCATTGCTCCTGCTGGTCCCGCTGTTCATCGCGGCGCTGCTTGGTGCGTTGCTCGCCGGCAAGCCGGCGAACTTGACTGGGGTCTTCCGCGGTAGCCTTGAGTTCGCCGTTCCGATCAGCCTTGGCGCCTTCGCCGGCATCCTGTCCGAACGCTCGGGGATGCTCAACATCGCGATCGAGGGCAAGTTCCTGCTGGGAGCCTGCGCCGCAGCCGTCGTCTCGAGCATCACCGGGCAGGCCATCGCGGGAATCATCGCGGCGATGGTCGTCGGCGTCGGCGTCGGCTACCTGTTGGCCTGGCTGGCCATCAGGCACAACGTCGACCAGATCATCACCGGCATCGTCATCAACATCGGTGCCCTCGGGATCACCAACTTCCTGTTCCTGCGCGTGCTGTCCAAGAACACCCAGCTCAATACGCCCGCGGTCATCGACCCGCTGAAGCTTCCGGTGCTCTCCGAGATCCCGGTCATCGGACCGATCCTGTTCACCGGGACGCCGTACCTGTACTTCACGCTCGGGCTGATGGTCTTCCTGACCTACATGATGTTCAGGACGCGCTGGGGTCTGCGGCTGCGGGCCTCGGGCGAGAAGCCGTCGGCGGCGGGTACCGTGGGTATCGACGTCATCAAGATCCGTTACCGGGCGATGATCCTGGCCGGCATCTGTGCGGGGATCGCCGGCTCGTATCTGAGCCTCGTGTCGGGCGGCAGCTTCCAGATGGGGATGAGCGCGGGTCGCGGGTTCATCGCCCTCGCCGCGGTCATCTTCGGCGCCTGGCATCCGGTGTTCGCGTTCGGGGCGGCGCTCGTGTTCGGCTTCGCCGACGCGACCCAGGCGCTGCTTTCGATCCTCGGGGTCGATGTCCCACCGCAGGTCCTCAATAGCGTCCCGTACGTCGTCACGATCGTCGTCGTGGCTGGTGTGGTCGGACGGGTCCGCGGCCCGGCTGCCGCCGGCCAGCCGTACGACCAGGGCTAGGCTCGTGTCGATCGGGACGAGCGCGTCGAACGTTCACGTGTCCCGAGGCGCGGCGTGAGCGCGGGCTGGACCGAGGACTGGGGGCTGGTCCATTCGATCCCGACGTCCTTCAAGGTCAACGCCACGCCGCGCACGGCTCCGTTCGGCACGCCGGAGCGCCCCCTGCCGCTGATCATCGACAGCGATCCGGGGCTCGACGATGCGCTGGCCATCGGTCTCGCCGTGGCCAGACCGGAGCTCCAGGTCCTCGCGGTCACCACGGTCGGCGGCAACGCGGACGTCAGCTACTGCACCGAGAATGCTCTTCGCCTGCTCCATGCGTACGGCCGCCCGGACATCCCCGTGGCCGAAGGAGCGGCGGGCGCGCTGCTCGGGTCGGTCGTTCGGGCCACCGAGGTGCACGGAGCGAGCGGGATCGGAAACACCGTCCTTGAGCCCGCTTCGGCGGTCAGGCACGCACTCGGTGCAGTGGACCTCATGGCCAGGCTCATCGCGGACTCACCGGAGCCGGTCGCCATCGCGCCCGTCGGGCCGCTCACCAACATCGCGCTGCTTATCCTGACCCATCCCGAGCTGCTGTCGCGGATCGCCCACCTCTCGATCATGGGTGGCTCCATAGGCGAGGGCAATACGACCGTTTCGGCCGAGTTCAACATCTACGCCGATCCTGAGGCAGCCGATATCGTGTTCCGCTCCGCGCTGCCGATAACGATGATGGGTCTCGACGTGACCCATCAGGCCCTCCTTGACCGATCTTCGGTCGAGCGTCTGCTGGCGCTCGGCGGGAAGTCCGCGCGGATCGCGGCCGAGCTGACGGCCTATGCGCTCGACCGGAACCTGGAGTGGTCCGGGGCGACGACGACCGCGATCCACGACGCCGTGGCGGTCGCGCATCTGGCGGTCCCCGACCTTGTTGCGGTGGCGCCGTATCACGTGGTCCTCGATACGACCGATGGGCCGGCCCGCGGCCGCACGGTCTGCGACGGCTCGGGGTATCGACTGCGCCGCGACGGCCGGGCAGCGAATGCGGATGTCGGGATCGCCATCGACCGGAAGCGGTTCGAGGACGTACTTGTCGAGGCCTATCGCCGCCTGCCGTAGGCAGGTCCGGGGGGACCGTGTGCTACGTCGCGCTGGGCGACTCGGACACGTTCGGGAGGCCCGCGACCCCCTGTCGAGTCAGTGCCCGGTGCGCAGTTCGTGGAGTCGCGCGTCGCTGATCCCGAAGTGGTGGGCGATCTCGTGATACACCGTATCGGTCACCCGGTCCGCGAGCGCCTCCGGCGTGTGCGCGGAGCGCGTGAGCGGCCCGCGGAAGAGCGTGATCTTGGCCGGCACGGCCATCTGGTCCGCCCCGTAGGTCGTGCGCGGGATGCCCTGGTACAGCCCGTACAGACCGAAGGCTCCGACCGAGGCGAGCTGGTCCGGTGTCGGCTCGTCCTCGATCACGATGGCGACCGAGCCGAGCCGTGAGCGGAACGCTTCGGGCAGGCCATCGAGCGCGGCATACACGAGGTCCTCGAGTTCGTCGTCCGGGTGAGCGCCGTCAGCCATCATCGTCGAAGCGTAGCGGCGCTCCGAGAAGAACGCCGGCGAGCGCCCGCCGGCCCCAGCCCTGGGTCCCCGGACGGACCGGCCGGGTCCGGGCTACCATCGGTTCTGTGCCCGTAGCGCCCAACGACTTCACCCACCTGCACGTCCATTCGGAGTTCAGTCTCCTCGACGGGCTCGGCCGCATCAGCGAGCTGGTCGAAGCCGCCGCTGCCGCCGGGATGGACTCGATGGCCATCACCGATCACGGTGCGCTGTACGGCGCCGTCGCCTTCCACCAGGCGGCCCACGCCAAGGGCATCAAGCCGATCATCGGCGTCGAGACCTACGTCGCACCGCGGTCGATGACGTCCAAGGAGGGCAAGGCCGACAGCCAGCCCCATCACCTGATCCTCCTCGCCAGGGACGACGTCGGGTACCGCAACCTGTGTCGGCTGGTCACCGATGCCCACATCGACGGGTATTACTACAAGCCGCGGGTGGACCACGAGCACCTTGCCCGCTACAGCGAGGGGCTCATCGGGCTCAGCGCGTGTCTCGGCAGCGAGGTGGCCAAGGCGCTGGAGGTCGACGACTGGGAGCTCGCGCGGACGGCCGCCGGCCGGTATGGCGACATCTTCGGCAAGGACGGCTTCTTCCTCGAGCTCCAGGATCACGGGCTGGCCGAGCAGACAAGGCTGAACGGGCAGCTGATCAGGCTTGCGCCAGAGGTCGGATTGCCGCTGGTCGTCACCAACGACCTCCATTACGTTCGCGGCGACCAGTCAGACGCGCACGACGTCCTGCTCTGTGTAGGGACCGGCAACAACCTCGACACACCCGGACGCCTCAAGTTCGAGACCCACGAGTTCTATGTCAAGACCGCGGCGCAGATGGCAGCCCTCTTCCCGGACCAGCTCGATGCCATCCGCAACACGCGTCGGATCGCCGAGATGACCGACCTGCGGCTGCCCCTCGGCCAGACGCGTATCCCCCACTTCCCGGTGCCGGACGGCGAGACGGTGGAGTCGTGGCTGCGCGCCGAATGCCAGCGCGGTCTGGAGCGTCGCTACGGGTCGGTCACGCCGGAGCTCCAGGCGCGCCTGGACTACGAGCTCGGCGTGATCACCTCGATGGGTTACGCCGGCTACTTCCTGATCGTCGCCGACTTCATCCGGTTCGCCCGCGAACAGGGCATCCAGACCACCTGTCGCGGCAGTGCGCCTGGCAGCATCGTCACCTACACGCTGGGCATCACCCCGGTCGACCCGATCCTGTACGGACTGCCGTTCGAGCGCTTCCTCAACCCGGACCGAGTGACCATGCCGGACATCGACGTGGACTTCCAGGATGACCGGCGGGACGAGGTCATCGCCTATGTCGCGCGCAAGTACGGCCAGGATCACGTCGCCCAGATCATCACCTTCGGCACGATGCTCGCCCGGGCGGCAATCCGCGACGTCGGGCGGGTCCTCGGCCACAGCTACGGCGAGGTGGACCGCATCGCCAAGGCGGTCCCCAACCAGCTCGGCATCAAGCTCGACGAGGCGCTCGAGATCGCGCCGGCGCTACGCGAGCAGGTCGATGCCGACCCGGCGGTCAAGCGGATCATCGACTTCGCCCGCCAGCTCGAGGGGGTCGCCCGCAACGCGTCTACCCATGCCGCCGGCGTGGTCATCAGCCGCGAACCGTTGACTGACCTGATGCCGCTCCAGAAGGCGACCAACTCAGACGCCCTGATGACCCAGTACGAGATGCACGCCATCGAGGCGCTGGGTCTGCTCAAGTTCGACTTCCTGGGCCTTTCGAACCTGACCATCCTGCGCCACGCGGTAGACCTGGTCGCGGCCAATCGCGGCGAGACCATCGACCTTGACGCCATCCCGCTCGATGACGCGAAGACGTTCGAGCTGCTGGCAAGCGGCGAGACCACTGGCGTGTTCCAGCTCGAGTCGGCCGGCATGCGTCGCTATATCCGCGAGCTGCGCCCGACATCCGTCTACGACCTGGCGGCGATGGTCGCGCTGTACCGCCCGGGTCCGATGGACAACATCCCGGCCTACATCCGGCGCAAGCACGGCCAGGAGCCGGTGACCTACCTGCACCCGCTCCTCCAGCCGTACCTGGAGAAGACCTACGGGATCTTCGTCTACCAGGAGGACATCATGTCGGCCGCGGTCGCGCTGGGCGGGTTCAGCGGCCCCGAGGCGGACACGCTCGGCTATGCGATCCGCAAGAAGAAGTCGAGTGTCCTGCGTGCCCAGAAGGAGAAGTTCGTCAGCCAGGCGGCAGAGCGCGGCGTCGAGCCGCAGATCATCGATGCCGTGTTCAAGGCGTTCGAGCCGTTCGAGCGCTATGGCTTCAACAAGGCGCACGCCACGTGCTACGGGCTGATCGCCTACCAGACGGCGTATCTCAAGGCCAACCACACGGTCGACTACATGGCGGCGGTCCTGACCGCCTTCCGGGCCAACGAGGAGAAGGTGGCGGCGGCCGTCGCGGAGTGCCGCCGGATGGGCATCGAGGTTCGACCGCCCGATGTCCACCGCAGCCAGCTCGAGTTCACCGTCGAGGGCGATGCCATCAGATTCGGACTGCTCGCGGTCAAGAACGTGGGCCAGGGAGCGATCGAATCGATCATCGCCGCGCGCGCAGATGGCGGCGAATTCCGTTCGCTCACCGACTTCTGTACCCGGATCGATCTTCGCCTGGCCAACCGCAAGGTGCTCGAGGCGCTGATCAAGG
>CAYNGM010000147.1:0-5872 GCA_964396565.1 uncultured Anaerolineaceae bacterium
AGGACGAGCTGGTCGGTGATGCCCTCCTCCCAGGCCACCCGGCCGATCAGCTGGCTGATCCCGAACCCGAGGTTACAGATCGCTCCGGGTCCGAACTCGAGCAGCGATCGACGGGCGATCACCTTGCGCACGTCGAGTGGCAGCGGGGGCTCGGGCCGGACGGGCCGACGCAGCACACCGGCGTAGTAGGGCGAGTCCTGGGTGATGTACGTCTGCCACTGGCCCTCGGCCACGTAGACGTGGTCGATGAGGGCTCCCGGGACCTTGACGTCACGGAGCGGCAGGCTCCCTCGGGTCGCCAGCCGCTTGACCTGGGCGATGACGATGCCGCCGCTGTTCCGCGCGGCCATGGCCATCGCCAGCATCTCGCCCTGTACGGCCTCGCCCTCCATGGTCAGGTTCCCGTCCTCATCGGCGGTCGTTCCCCTGATGACGGCGACATCGATCGGAAACGAGTGGTACATCAACCACTCGCGTCCACGTAGCGTGACGACCTCGACGAGATCGTCGGTCGTCCGTGCGTTCTGCTTGCCGCCGGTCTGGCGCGGGTCGACGTAGGTGCCCAGCCCCACCGCCGTGACCAGTCCAGGGCGCCCGGCAGCGATCTCGCGCATAAGCTGACTGAGGACACCCTGCGGGAAGGAGTAGGACTCGATCTCGTCGGCCTCGACGAGCGCGCCGAGGCGCGGTTCGTTGCCGATGTTGCTGCCGATCGTCCGACGCTGGAGTCCCGGAAGCCCCCACTGCGAGAACCCCCGCTCGGCGAAATCACCGATTCCCACGACGCGGACCGTGGTCAGGTCTCGGGGATGCCCTGTCTCCACGAACGCTGCCGCCAACTCGTCGATGAAGCGCTGCGGCAGCGCATGGCCGGCGCCTGATCCACCGACGACGATGGTGCTTCCGTCGCGTACCAGGCCAACGGCCTCACGGACATCGATGATCGTGGTCAAGGCATGTAGCTCCCGGCGTTGGGGTTGAGGGTCTGGCCCGTGAACAGGCTGGCTTCGTCGGTCAAGAGGAAGATCGCGGCCGCAGCGACCTCGTCGGCGGTACCGAAACGACCGAGAGCATGGTCACGCAGCCTCGCCCGTCCGGCATCGCTTGCGACCAGATCCGTCGTCATCTCGGTGATGGTCACGCCGGGTGCGATCGCGTTGATGCGGACACCCGTCCCGCCGAACTCCCGGGCGAGCGCCCGGGTGAGGCCGATCAGCCCGGCCTTGGCGGCACTGTAGGCAGCCGTCTGGGTGACCCCCATCTGCCCCAGCCGCGACGCGACGTTGACGATCGCGCCGCTTCCACGGTCGACCATCGAAGGAAGGACGGCCTGGCAAGTGTGGAAGCTCGCGGTCAGGTCCGTCGCGATGATCTCGTCCCAGACCGTCGGGGCGATCTCGAGGAACGGCCCGACCAGCGTGGTCCCGGCGTTGTTGACGAGGGCGTCTATGCGCCCGTACGTGCCGATGACCTCGGTCACGAGCCGCTGCGCCTGGATGCCGTCCGTTAGGTCCGCGGAGAACGCCCTGCACTCGGCACCCAGTGCCCGAGCGCGCTCCACGGTCCGCGCCGCGCCATCAACGCTGCGGTGGTAATGGATGGCGATCGTTGCGCCCTCGGCCGCGGCCCGTACGGCGATCTCCGCACCGATGCCGCGGCTGCTGCCGGTCACCAGCACGACGCGATCCGCGAGTCGGCGGTCAGTCATCTGATCGCTCCGCGCGCCCCTGCCTCATCGGCGGATTCGAGCCGCTCCCCGCCATGGCGGCAGGGAGCGGCTCCACGATCCCGTGGGGATCGGTTCTGGTCACCCTGGGCACCTCACCTTGATCAGACTCACTGATAGTCGTTGGTGAACAGGGTGCTGACGTCGACGGGCTTCTCGACGATCCCGGCGGTGGCCAGCAGATCCTGGGTTGCGGACCACTTATCCTGCGTCTGGGCGAGGAACGTGTCGCCGGTATACGCGTACACGCCATCGAGGAGCGCCTTCATCACCCCGGGTCGCTCCTTCGTCTCCGGCGCCGCAGCATAGAGCGCCTCCAGTGCCGCGTCCGGATCGGCCTTGGCGGCCTCGAGACCCTTGCGCACACCGTCCACGAAACACGATGCCTGGTCCGGATGCTGGGCGATGTAGTCATCGGATGACGCGATCGCCAGACCGTAGATGTCCTGGCCGAAATCCTTGAACGGAAGGACGTTCAGGTTGCCCGTGACGTCGGCATCGATGTTGGCCGCCTCGTTCGCGAAGAAGGTGATGAAGTCGACCTGCTTCGACTTGAGCTGGGCGATGCCCGGTGCGGGCACGCTCACCTCGCGGTAGTCACTGTCGGTGATCCCCTTCTCCTTGAAGAGGGCCTTCAGCAACAGGTACGGAGAACCACCCGGAACGGCACCCCAGGTCTTGCCCTTGACGGCTTCCAGCGAATCGATACCCGTGGCCTTGAGGGAGACGATGGAGGCCGGGTTGGTCTGGTAGACGACACCGAGTGACTTCACCGGCAGGCCCTTGCTCCGACCCGCGGCGATCGACACCGCATCCGTCAGGCCGAACTGTTGGGATCCATTGGCGATCAGCTGTGCCGTGTCGCCCGAGCCCTTGCCGGGAGCCATCGACACGTCCAGGCCGCAGTCCGACCAGAACCCGCGCTCCTTGGCGAGGAAGAACGGGGCGTGGTTGCCGGAGATGACCCAGTTCAGCCGAAAGTCGACTTTGGTCGCTTCGGCCGGAACGGATGGTGCCTCGCTGGCAGGTCCCGTTGCCTGGGCTGTTGGGGCCGTGGACGGAATGGCACTGCCGCCGGCCGTGGGCGAGGGTGACCCGGACCCACCACAGGCAGCGACGAGCGCACCGACTGCGATCATCGCCAGCCACCGTGCTCTGATCGGATTCATGACCACCGTACCTCCTGAGTACAAGCGACTTCGTCGTCGCAGGCTGTGATCGCGCGGCCTCCCGTTCACGCGTCCTGCCCACCGTGATGCCACGGAAGGAGCAGGCGTTCGGCGACGTCCACCAGGACGAACAGCAGGACGCCCAATGCGACCAGTAGGAAAAGGGCTGCGAACAGCAGCGTCGAGTCGAGCATCGTGTTGGCATAGGTGAGGAGGTACCCGAGTCCACTGTCTGCGCCCATCCATTCCCCGACGACGGCACCGACGACGGCAAGGGTGATCCCCACCTTCAGCCCACTGAAGATGTGCGGGAGCGCGTGCGGCACCCGGATCCGGAGGAAGATCTGCGTTTGAGTTGCCGAGACCGATCGAAGCAGGTCGATCAGGTTGCGATCGACCGACGACAGGCCCTCGGCGGTCGTGACCGTCACCGGGAAGAAGACCATGAGGGCGGTCACGGCCACCTTCGGCCAGATGTCGAAACCAAGCCACAGGACCAGCAGGGGGGCGATCGCGATCTTGGGAACTGCCTGCGATGCCACGATCAACGGGTACAGGGTGTTCCGAACGGTCGTCGAGTAGGCGATGGGGATCGCGAGGCCAACACCAAGGGCGACGCCCAGGACGAAGCCGATGAGGATCTCCGCGGTCGTCACGAGGAGGGCGTCCCACAGGATCGCCCACGACTCGACGAGTCGCGCAGCGATGTCGGTCGGAGCGGGCAGGATGTATGCGGGCACGCTGCCCCAGCGTGCTGCGGCCTCCCAGATGAGGAGCACCGCGCCGATGAACGCGAACGGCAACAGCCGTTGTGCCGCGCGACCGCCCGTTCCTTCCGTCCGAGCGCGCACCACGCCGGCAGCGGCGTCAGCTGTCCTTGAGCCACGTGGATTCACCGCTGATCGTTCAGTCATAAGCGTTCATCACGGGGCATCGATGTGTGAGCGCAGGACGAACTCATATTCCGCGAATGCCGGGCTACGACGAACACCCTCGTCGCGCGGTCGATCGAGGTCGATGGTCACGTCGGCGACGACCTGGCCGGGATTCGGTGAGAGGACCACCACGCGGTCCGAGAGCAGGACCGCCTCGGGGATCGAGTGGGTGACGAGCACGACGGTGCGACTGCCGTCCAGGATCCGAAGCAGTTCCGCACCCATCCTGTCCCGCGTCAGGGCGTCCAGAGCGGCAAAGGGCTCATCCATCAGGAGGATCGCGGGCTCCAGGGCAAGAGCCCTCGCCAGGGCGACTCGCTGACGCATCCCTCCTGACAGCTGCGACGGGTAGAAGGACTCGAAGCCCTCCAGACCGACCGTCCGCAATAGGCCCGGGATCCGGGCCCGACCGTTGGTGATCCCTGCGACGTCGATCAACAGGCCAGCGTTGCCGGTGACGTCCTTCCATGGCAACAGCGTGGCATCCTGGAAGACCACGCCGAACCGGCGCGCATGGAGGGCTTCACCCACGGATCCCCCGTCGATGAGGATCGTGCCCTCACTGGGCTGGATCAGTCCTCCGATCATCTTCAGGAGGGTCGTCTTGCCGCAGCCCGAAGGTCCAAGGAGAGTGATGAACTGCCCTCGAGGCACATCCAGGTCCACGGTCCCAAGAGCGGCCTGTTCGCCCCCCTTCGAAGTCCGGTATCGCTTGCTGACACCGCGGACCTCGATCTGGTTAGTCGACGTGGTCACGTCGCCTCCTCGAGACTCGATCCCGGGTGGTTCGAGGCACGGCGACCGGATGCTCGCGACAAGACGGTCGGTCGGAGCACATTCACCGCCACGACCGGTGCGGCGGTCGAATCGCGGAGGATCACTGCCGTTGGCAGGGTGATGATGCCCGGTTCCTCACCATTCAGGATCCGGTTGGCGAACTCGAACCCATGGCGGCCGAGATCGCGCAGCGGGATGCGCACTGTCGACAGACTCGGGGCGGTCACCGCTGCCGTCGCGATGTCGTCGAATCCGGCGACCGACACGTCAGCGGGGACAGCGACACCGAGGGCAGCCAACCGTCGCATGACGCCCAGGGCCAGGAGATCGTTGGCACACATGATCGCCGTGAACGGTGCTTCCCCGTCCTGCAGCGCATCGACCGCCAGACTCCCGCCGGCGGCATCGAACGTCGTGTGCAGGACCAGGCGGTCATCGAACGGGATGCCCGACTGCTGGAGGCCGAGACGATACCCTGCCAACCGCTGCCGGGCGACGATCAGGGCGGAAGGGCCGGCCAGGAATGCGATCTGGCGATGGCCCAGCCCGGCCAGCGCTCGGACCATATCGGCGACGCCCGCCGAGTTGTCGACTCCGACCTCGGGCTGGCCGCGGGCATGTGGGGAGAGGTGCACGACCGCCGAACCATCGGAACGCATCGCCGCGAGATGCCGATGCAGGGCCTTGGTGGAGGCGCCATCCTCCAGACCACTGCCAGCGAAGACGACCGCGGCCACGCGCATCGAGCGCAGGAGGCGGACATACGACGCCTCGCGGTCGGCATCACGTTCCGAACTGCAGGTGATGACGAGGTATCCCGCCCGCGTGGCCTCGTCCTCGACGCCGCGGACGATCTCACTGAAATACGGGTCCGTGATGTCGTGGACGATCACGCCGACGACCGGGATGTGGCTCTTGAGCAGACCGCGGGCCAGGGCGTTCGGCACATAGTCCAGGGTCCGGGCCGCATCAAGGACGCGCTCGCGTGTCTCCGTGCTGACCGCGTACGGAGCGTCGGAGACGACACGTGAGACCGTCGCGATCGACACGCCAGCCAGGCGAGCGACGTCGTTGATGGAAGCCATCCGGGAAGTCGAGCCTCAGCTCAGAAGGGGAATGCCGGAGGATCGTCGCGGAGCGTGACCCATTGCCAGTCCGTGAACGTGTCGAGGCTGGCTTCGCCACCGTAGCGACCGCCATTGCCTGATTCGCCCATCCCGCCGAAGGGGACGATGGCCTCGTCGTTGAGCGTCCCGTCGTTGATA
>CAYNGM010000148.1:0-5811 GCA_964396565.1 uncultured Anaerolineaceae bacterium
TGGAGCGGGCTGACAGGGCCATCGCCAGGTCATCGGCGAGCGCCTCGATCCTCGAAACCTTGACGTGGTGATCCGGCTTGACCTCGTACTGGGTCACCACGGGACCCGAGTTGACCTTCTCCACCTTGGCCGGGATGGAGAACGACAGGAGCTTCTCCTCGATCCGGCGCCTGTTGGCCTGGTGATCGATCGACGTGACCCGCCCCGTCGAGCGCTCCTCGAGAAGTTCGGGGCCGGGCAGCGACCAGTCGAACGTGCGCAGGGCATCGAGGGCCGATGGCGCCTCGACCGCGAGCGCAGCCGTGCCGGACCCGGGGATGGACGCCGCGGCCACCAGGCCAGGCACCCCGCGGGTGGGGCCATCGACAGCGCTGCTCAGGCGAACGGGTGCACCCACGGACCCGCCGTCGGCGGGTCCTGTCCAAACCGTCTGGCTGACCGGACCCTGGCTGGTCACCGGGACCCGCTCGTCGAGGATGCTCCTGGTCGATCCGGGGCCGTCGTCCCCCGCGCGGACGGGCACGGCGGTCGGCGCCTTCGACCCAGCCGCAGCGGCGTCGCGGTCCTTGCCCTTGCCGTTGGCGACTGACGCGGGTGGCGACGACTCGGCTGCCGTACGCCTGACCGAATCGGCGGCCGAGGTGATCACCCAGCGGGCGGTCCCAGTGACCGGATCGGTCAGTTGACGGAGCCGCAGATCAAACGCGAGCATGATCCCAAGAACGCCGACGGCCACCAGGAGGATGAACGTGCCCGGTCGTGTCACCAGCGGCTCGAGCGACTCGGCCAGGAAGCGTCCAAGGCGCCCTCCGCCGCGTTCGACCCCGAAGATCTCGAGACCCAGGACCTCAAGGATCCCAAGCAACGCGAGATAGGTCAGCCCGAGTCCGAACAGGGTCATCCCCCAGCCAGAGCCGGGTGCCTTGCCGGGGCCTGCCGCCACGTACCAGCCGCCGCCCAGCAGGAGGAATGGGAACAGCCAGCGGCCGGTCTCGAACCACGGAGCGATCGAATCACGCCACCAGTCGGTCAGGGCTCCTTCACCGGGGAGGACCAGCGCGATGAGGGTGATCGCGCCAAGAGCCATCATCAGCGTGCCCACGACCGAGCGGATGACATCGGGGGTGATCCGGCTGGCGAAACCCGGCTGACCCGCCCGCCCCGTCGCCGTCGAGCGCGAGCGCCGAGCCGTCCCGGCGGTCGAACGGGTGGCCGGTCGAGTGGTCTTGCGGGTCGCCATCGGCTAGACCTCGACCACGACCGGAAAGACCATCGGTCGTCGCTTGGTCTGCTCGTACAGGAAGCGCGACACGCCGTCCTTTATCTGCGACTTGAGCAGGGCCACCTCGCTGATGTGGTCGCCCGGCGTCGAGATGGCATCCATCACCCGCTGGACCGCCTCGTCCATGATCGGATCGCGTTCGTTGAGGTGGACGAAGCCGCGAGTCACGATCTCCGGGCGGCCGATCACCGTCCCGGTCTGCTTGTCCACCGTCACCACGATCATGAACATGCCGTCGTTGGCCAGCGACCGCCGATCGCGCAGCACGATCTCGCCGACATCACCGACCGACAGGCCGTCGACGAACACGTAGCCCGCGGTGACCGGTGTGCCGCGACGGGCGCTGCCATCGGCGAACAGTTCGATCGGCGTGCCGTTCTCGATGATGAAGACGTTCTCGGGGGACACCCCGGTCTCGATCGCCAGCCGGCCGTGCTGGACCTGCATCCGGAACTCGCCGTGGATCGGGATGAAGTGCCGTGGCTTGGTCAGCCCGAGCATCAGCTTGAGCTCTTCCTGGCTGGCGTGACCTGACACGTGGGCGCGCTTGATCGTGTGGTAGTAGACGTTCGCGCCCGCCTTGAACAGGTTGTCGATGGTCCGCGCCACGTACTCCTCGTTGCCGGGGATGGGGCTGGCGCTGACGATGACGGTGTCGCCGGGCTGGATCTCGACGTGTCGATGGTCGCGGTTGGCCATCCGCGCGAGACCCGCCATCGGCTCACCCTGGGCACCGGTCGTGGCGATCACCAGCTGACCGTCAGGCACATCCTTGATGCGGTCCTTGGGGATGATCGACGATGGCTCGTAGCTCAGGTACCCAAGGTCGGTCGCGATCCGGAAGTTCTGCTCCATCGAACGGCCGATGACCGCCGTCTTGCGCGACATGTCGCGGGCAGCATCCAGGACCTGCTGGATGCGGGCGATGTTGCTGGCGAAGGTCGCCACGATGACCCGGCCGTCGAGCGGCTCCATGATCTCGCGGAAGGCCTCGCCGACCGTCCTCTCGGATGGGGTATAGCCGGGGTTCTCGGCGCGGGTCGAGTCGGACAGCAGACAGGCGACACCCTCCTCGCCGAGCTTGGCCAGGATGGCGAAGTCGGACAGCTTGCCGTCCACCGGGGTGTGGTCGAACTTGAAGTCGCCGGTGTGGACGATGGTTCCGACCGGCGTCCGCAGCGCGATGCCCATCGCGTCCGGGATGGAGTGTCCGACGCGGAATGGGATCACCGTGAAGGGTCCGATCTCGATCTCGTCGCCTGGATCAAGGGCGATGAGCGGGTTGTCCCGGAGCTTGTGCTCCTTGATCTTGTTGCCGAGCAGACCGCGAGCGAGCGTGCTCGCGTAGACGGGTACGCCCGGGAACTCGGGAAGCACATAGGGAAGGGCGCCCACGTGGTCCTCGTGGGCATGGGTGATCAGGAACGCACGGACCTGCTCACGGCGTTCCTTCAGGTAGGTCACGTCGGGAATGACGAGGTCGATGCCGAACATCTCCTCGTCGGGGAACATGAGTCCGCAGTCGATGACGACGATGTCGTCCCCGAACTCGAAGACGTACATGTTCTTGCCGATCTCGCCGACCCCCCCGAGGGGGATGATGCGGAGCGGCTGGTCTGGGGTTGATGCCATCTGTTTCCTTGTGTTTCGGTATGTCAGAACAGGCTGAGTTGATCGGAGGCGTCCGCCACGGCCTCGCGCAGTACGGGAGTTCGGTTGGCGCGCCGCCGCATCCTCGAATCCTCGAGGACGCCAGGCACGGTGGCCATGTCATCGAAGCTCTCGACTTCGACGGCCGGGTTGCGGAGCGCATAGGCGGGGTGGTACATGGCCAGGACCGTTGCATCGCGTGCTCCGGTCGCTGGGTCCACCGGTCGCGTGGTGCCGTGCGCGGATGTGATCCTGGCACCGGGCATGAACGTGCCCATCGAAAACCGTCCCAGTGTCACCACGAGGGCCGGGTCGAGGACCTCGAGCTGACGCTGCAGGAACGGCGCGCAGGCGGCGATCTCGTCGGGCATCGGGTCGCGGTTGTCCGGCGGACGGCACTTGACGACGTTGGTGATGAACACGTCGTCACGGGTCCAGCCGATGTGGCCGAGCAGACGCTCCAGGAGCCCGCCGGCACGACCCACGAACGGCCGTCCCTCGCGATCTTCGTTGAAGCCCGGCCCCTCCCCCACGAACATGACCTCCGTGTCGGGGTCACCCTCGCCGGGGACGGCATTGGTCCGCGTCTCGTTGAGTCGGCAGCGGGTGCAGACCCGGACGTCTGCCGCGATCGCCTCGAGCGCCGCACGGCGCTCGGCAGAGGTCACGCGCGGCTTCCGGCCGCGTTCCGTGCCGCGGCGGACCGCACCCAGCCCCGCTCGACCAGGATCTCGGCCAGCTGGACAGCATTCGTCGCGGCACCCTTGCGCAGGTTGTCGCTCACGACCCAGAACGCGAGCCCGCGACCGCCATCGATGCTCTCGTCCTGGCGGATCCGCCCGACGAAGATCTCGTCGGAGCCGGCGGCCTCCGTCGCGAGCGGGTAGGTCGACCTGGACGGGTCGTCCTGGACCACGACACCCGGTACCGCGGCGAACAGGGTGCGCGCCCGTTCAGGACTGAGCGCATCGCGCGTCTCCACATGGACCGCCTCGCTATGGGCGACGAAGACAGGCACCCGTACCGCGGTCGAGCTCACCCGCAGGTCCGGCAGGTGCAGGATCTTGCGGCTCTCGGTGACGACCTTCCATTCCTCCTTGGTGTAGCCGTTGTCGAGGAAGACATCGACCTGCGGGAGGGCGTTGAACGCGATCTGGTGCGGATAGACACCGACCTCCAGGGTATCGCCGGCGACGTGGGCCTCGACCTGGGCCTGGAGCTCGGCGATGGCCTTGCCGCCGGTGCCGCTTACGGCCTGATAGGTATCCACGACCACGCGCTCCAGACCGACTGCGTCGCGGATCGCCATGAGCGGCGGGACGAGCTGCATCGTGGAGCAGTTCGGGTTGGCGATGATCCCCTGATGCCACTCGAGGTCGTCAGGGTTGACCTGGCTGACGACGAGCGGCACGGCCGGGTCCATCCGCCACGCGGAGGAGTTGTCGATGACCGTGGCTCCGCGTCGGGCGGCTTCCGGGGCGAGCCGCCCGGAGGTGTCGCCACCGGCGCTGAACAGGGCGATGTCAACGCTGTCGAACGCGTCTGGTGTGGCCTCGACGACCGTGATGCTCTCCCCTGCGACGTCGACGATCCGTCCGGCCGAGCGCTCCGAGGCGAGCAGACGCAACTCGCCGAACGGGAACTCCCGCTCGAGCAGGCTGCGGATCATCTGTCCGCCGACGACGCCGGTGGCGCCGACTACGGCAACGGTGAGGGGTCGAGTCGTCATCCTGGGCATGGCTCCGTGCGGTGGACGAAGGGTCCGGGCACGTTCCGGAGTATATCAGCGGGTCCCGTCCGGTCCCGGATGCCGGTCACGATCGTGTCCCTTGCCATCCGGCCAGCTCGGCCCCGATCTCCGAGCAGACTCCCTGCGCGATCTCGATGAAGGCATCCGCGGCCGGCGAGCGATAGCGGTCACGATGCCAGATCAGCGCGATCCGCCGCGATGGAAGGTCCGTCTCGATCACCACTGTCGATGGATCGGTCACGTCCACGGCGAGCATCGGCACGAGGGCCGTGCCGAGCCCGGCGGCAGCCATCGCCTGGACCGTCCCGTTGTCCTCGGAGCGGAACACGAAGTTCGGTTCCGCCCCTTGTGAGCGCATGTGATCCTCGACCCAGCGCGTGCTGCGACACGAGCGAAAGCCGATCAGACGCTGCTCGCCGATCAACTCGATGGACGGGAGTCCCCCGACCTGGGCCATGGCCGACCCGGCTGCTGCGACCAGCACGAACGGATCGTCCAGCAGCTCTACGGCATCGAACGGACCGTCGGCCAGGGGCAGCACCCCGAACGAGAGGTCGAGCGCACCAGGGCCCAGCAGTTCGTAGAGGCCCTGGTCGGTGTTCGCCTCGGTCAGACGGATCTCGACCCCCGGCCACGCCTTGGCGAAGCGGCCGATGATCGCCGGCAGGACGCGTGTGCCGACGCTCTGGTAGACACCGACCCGCAGGACGCCGGTCTCCCCCGCGGCATAGGCAAGCAGGTCCGCACGGGCCGCGCCAAGGCGATCGGTGATCGGCACGGTGTGACGCAGCAGGATCCGGCCGGCCTCGGTCAAGTCCACTGTCCGCCGACCGCGCGACCGATCGAAGAGGCGGACCCCGAGTGCCGCCTCGAGGGCCATCACGTGCTGGCTGATCGCCGACTGCGTGTAGTCGAGTGCGACAGCCGCCCCATGGAAGGAACCCTCGTCGGCGACCGCACGGAAGCTCAGCAGTTGCCGCAGGCTGAGGTCCGACAGAGTGTCGGCCGGGATCCGGACCGATGATGCCCGGACGGCGTCGCCGAGCACGAAGAGATCAGTAGCCATGATCACTTATCTAAGCATATGAGAGTGCTGTTATCAATACCATCTACCACCATATGGCCATGG
>CAYNGM010000149.1:0-5768 GCA_964396565.1 uncultured Anaerolineaceae bacterium
GCTCGGTCGGGTGCCGGGATGGGTGATTGGGGGTGCGTCCGGAAGAGGGCCTCACGCACCGAGCGCCAGTGCGACCAGGCAGCCTCGGGATCGGTCGCCGCAATCGCCCGGACAGTGGCGTAGAGCTCGCTCATGCGGCGGCGCCAGTCGGCGAGCGACAGTCGATCCTGCGCAGAGCCATCGCCCGGAGTCCATGGTGGCGAACCTGTCATCGACGTCCTCGGTCGGCGGGGTGTGTCGCCCGGTCATCCTAGCCCGTCCACCTCTAGAATCGGCGGGTCCGGTAGCGGTGCTGGCGAAGGAGCCGGCGAGCACGAGGTCGATGGGAGGACACGGTGGCGGACAGTGCGGAGATAGGCGTCTTCGGGGGCTCGGGCTTCTACTCGCTCCTCGACGACGTGCGCGAGATCAAGGTCGACACACCATACGGTCCGCCGTCCGACTCGATCTTCCTCGCCGACGTGGCCGGTCGGCGGGTCGCGTTCCTGCCACGCCATGGACGCCGCCACACCATCCCGCCGCATCGCATCAACTACCGGGCGAACGTGTGGGCCATGCGCTCGCTTGGCGTCAAGGCCGCCATCTCGCCGTGCGCGGCAGGGTCGCTCGCCCTGCACGTCAAGCCGGGCGACTTCGTGGTCTGTGACCAGTTCGTCGATCGCACCGGCGGGCGTGCCGACACCTTCTTCGATGGCCCCATCGTCACCCACCTGTCGTCTGCCGAGACCTACGACCCGGTCCTCCGCCGACTGGCCATCGAGACCATCCGCGACCATGGGATCGAGGTCCACGAACGGGGTACCGTCGTGGTCATCTCCGGACCGCGCTTCTCGACGAAGTCGGAGTCCAAGTGGTTCAGCGACGCCGGCTGGGAGGTCATCAACATGACCCAGTACCCGGAGGCGTGGCTGTGTCGTGAACTCGGGATGGCGGTCGTGAACATCAGCCTCATCACCGACTACGACGCCGGCGTCCACGAGGGGACCGAGGCGGTCAATGCGACCGATGTCCTGGAGGTCTTCGCGGCGAACGCCGAGCGGATCCAGAGGGTGGTGCTCGACCTGATCGGACGGTTCCCAGCCGACCTTGACGCACTGGGGGCGGCCGCCGCTCTGGGGCCGACGAGGGGTGATGGGCACACCATCGCCCGCGAGGACATCCGGCTGTTCGAGACGAGGCTCTGAGCTCTCGTGCCGGTACGGGGCCACGAGCGCCATGACGGCTAGCCGCGAGCGACTCCCTGTCGGCGTGTCCATCCGGTCGATCAGGGCCGAGCCGGCGTGGTGGCTGGAAAGCGCCCGACGTCTCGACGCTGCCGGGTACGCCGGGATCTGGTGCTGGGACCATTTCGTCGGTCGCGGCGACCGGACCGTCCCCGTCGTCGAGGCGTGGACGATGCTGGCGATGGCCGCAGCGCAGACTACCCGGGTGACCGTCGCGCCGTTCGTGCTCAACGTGATGAACCGCCACCCGGCGCTCGTCGCACGGATGGCCTCGACGCTCCAGATCGCGAGCGGCGGCCGACTGGTCCTCGGGATAGGCATCGGTGGTGCGCCGGCAGAGCATGCCGCCTACGGGATGGAGTTCCCGGATGCAGCCGAGCGGGTCGCCCGGCTGGAGGAGGCGGTCGCGGTCATCCGGGCGCTGTGGACGGGGGGGCCGGTGACCCGGCCGTCGCCGTTCTACCCGCTGACCGACGCCTACGCCCATCCGGTAGCGCACCAGCCGCCCCCCATCGTGCTCGGCGGAGAGACACCGGCCGGTGCTCGCCTGGCGGGTCGCATCGCCGACGGGTGGACCGCGTTCGACACCAACTTCGAGGCGAATCTGCCGCTCTACCTCGAGGCGCTCGAGGCGAGCGGGCGGCGACGCGTGGACCAGGCCGTCCTCGTCGGCTTCCAGGGGGACTGGCTGGGTGATGGATCCTTCCGTGACACACCGTGGTTCCATGAACCGCGCGAGACCTGGGCCCGCTGGCACGACGCGGGCGCTGACGGGGCGATCGTGCTCGCCCGCTCCGACGACGATATCGACGCCCTCGTCGATGCTGTCGAGCGCTGGTGAGCCGTCGACGGCCGTTCGTGGCACCATCGTGAGCGTGACGCCGACGACGACCACCCCCATCCCGAACCCGGGCGTACCGGCCCAGGGTCCGACCCACGGCTGCGCTCGCTGCGGGAAGCCCGTACCGATCGACGTCGGGCTGTGCGATGACTGCAATCCGCTGGGTCTGCGCGATGTCTCGGCGTCGCAGGTCCACGGCACGGTCGTCATCGCCCTGCTCGTCGGGTTCGTGGGATTGGCCGTCATCGCCGCCCTGTCGCTGTCTGGTGTCGGCCCGTTCCCGGCGCACCTCGACGGCGTGACGCCTGAGGGCGAGGGCGTGCGGGTGACCCTGACCGTGACCAACGAGGGCTCGGCCGCGGGACAGACGACCTGCCGTGTGCAGCGTGCCACGAACCAGGGTGGCGGGCCCAATGCCTTCGTCCTGACCCCGGAGTTGGGGGCGGGCGAGACCCGGACCTTCAGCCAGCTGGTGACCGAGTTCGGTCGATCCGCCGACGACCTCGTGGTCGATTGCCGCAACCCGTGACGGTCAGCGAGTCGGCAGCGGTCGGCGGCGACGCCGACGAAGACCTCGCGTTCGCGATCGCCCTGGCGGCGCGGGCCGGCGAAGTCCTGATGGACCGCTACGAGCGGCTCGAGCAGATCGACTACAAGAGCGCGCGCGACGTGGTGACCGAGGCGGACCACCAGTCCGAGGCGCTGATCCTCGATGCGATCCGCGAACGCCATCCCGGCGACGCCATCCTGGCCGAGGAGACCGGCGAGCATCAGGCCGTTCGCGGCGAGGCGCCCACCTCCGGTCGGGGCCGGGTCTGGATAGTGGACCCGCTCGACGGCACGGTGAACTACGCCAACGGCATCCCGTTCTTCTGTGTCTCGATCGGCCTGATCGTGGACGGCGCTCCGACGGTGGGGGTCATCCACGACCCGACCAGGGGCGAGACGTTCGCTGCGACCCTGGACGGCCCGGCCCTGCTTTCCGGATCGCTCGGGGAGGGAAGCCACGGCGTGGAGTGCTCCGACAAGGAGCGACTATCCGATTTCGTGATCTCGATGGCCCTCAACGGTCGCGCGGTCGCGACTCGTTCGCGCTCCGTTCGCGGGGCGATCCGCATCCCGCGCTCGATGGGTTCCGCCGCGCTGGCCCTGGCCTATGTCGCGAACGGCCGCTTCGACGCGTTCATCCAGGAGGGTGGCCTGTCGGCCTGGGATGTCGCCGCCGCCGGCCTGATAGCCGAACGCAGTGGGGCGCTCGTCACGTCGATGCGCGGCGGTCCGTGGTTCGACCTGTCGCACTCGCCCAAGTCGATCGGCATCCTTGCGGCGCCGCCGGCGCACCATGGGGAGCTGCTCCGCCTGGCGAGTTGAACGCAGGTCCGGGGCCCGAAGCGGGGCGCCTGGTCGAGGTCAGCCCTCGTCGAGCCAGCGATGTGGCCGCGACCTGAGACGGTCGAGCCCCCACTCGTCGCAGAGGCCCTCCCAGACGGCGCGCGGCGCTCCGTCCCAGCGCAGCTCATCGGGGTCGTGCGGGCGGATCGGGACGCCGTCATCGGCGGTGCGCAGCCGGGCGAGATCGCGGTACAGGAGTGCCTCGTCCCAGCGCTCACGCAGGGTGGCTGCGAGCGACATCGCCCGGGTGCCACCCACGCCTGGCACTTCCCACGCCGAGGCCTTCGCCGGGATGTCCTCGTAGTGCCCGTAACGACTGAGCACCGCCGCAGCGGACTTGGCGCCCCAGCCGGGCAGGCCGGGGAACCCGTCCGAGCTGTCGCCGACCAGACCCAGCCAGTCCGGGATGGATGTCGGCGGCACGCCCCACTTGGCACGCACGCCGGTATCGTCGTAGTCGATGTCCCGTCGCCGGTCGCGCAGGACGATGCGGTCGTCGCGGACCAGCTGGGCCATGTCCTTGTCCGGCGTGCACACGAAGATCCGCCCTACGCGTGGATCCGCGGCGAAGCGGACCGCCGCGGCCGCGATGGCGTCATCGGCCTCGAACTCGACCATCGGCCACAGGACGATGCCGAGTGCCTGGACCGCGGCCTCCGCGATGGGGAACTGGGCAAGCAATTCCGGCGGCATCCCGGACGACGACTTGTAGCCGGGGAACAGGTCGTTGCGGAATGACTCGATGACCTGATCCGTGGCACACCCGACGTGCGTCGCGCCCTCCTCGCGGAGCAGATAGAGCAGCTGGTCGCACAGCCCCGATACCCCCGACAGGATCGTGCCGTCGCGGCCCACGACCGGCGGTCGAGGCGCATGATGCGCCCGGAACAGTTCGTAGGTCGCGTCTACGAGGTGGATGTCCACCGAGCCCGGAACCTCGTGCGCCCCGCTGTCAGCGCATCACCGTGCGCCACATCGTCACCCCGGCGTCACGCATCTCCTCGATCGCCCGGGCTCCGTCACCCTCGGCCAGGTCGACCGCCGCGATGGCGTCGGTCAACAGCGCGGTCTCGAAGCCCAGGCGCTGGGCATCGAGCGCGGTGGCCTTGACGCAGTAGTCGGTGGCCAGACCGACGACGACCACGCGCCGGACACCACGTGCGCGCAGCTGCGTCTCGAGCTCTGTCGCGGTGGTCTCGCCGCTGATGGGGTCGCGCATCGTGAACCCCGAATAGCCGTCCTCGCCGTTCGCCCCCTTGCGGATCCGGATGGCCCCGTCGGGCACGACCAGGTCCGGATGGAGTTCCGCGCCCCACGTGTCTGCGACGCAGTGGACCGGCCAGACCCCCCCGTCCCTGGCGAAGTGCGGGGTGACCTGCGGATGCCAGTCCTGGGTGACGGCGACCGTTGCGCCGGCAGCCACCGCCATCGCGATCTCGCGGTTCACGATCGGGACGATCGCCTCACCGCCGGCTACGGAAAGCCCGCCGGCCGGGTCGGCGAAGTCGTTCTGGAGGTCCACGACCACGAGGGCCGCGTCGGGCGAGTAGCGCTGCATCGGTGCAGCGTATCAGGGGCCACGCATCGAACGACTACGACATCGAACGGCTCCGGGGGCGGCGGCCCCGAAACCGATGCCGCCCCCATGACTCCGATCTGCAACCCCCCGTCCGCGGCCCGTCTTCCGGGGATGGGCTAGGCTGTCGATACGCGCCCGCACGGCGCATCGAGGAGCCCAAGGGACCGATGTATTTCGACGAGTTCAAGCACCAACTTCCCGACATCGACACAGACGAGACCGACGACTGGATGCGGTCACTCGACCAGGTGGTCGAACAGGAGGGCGAGACCCGCGCCCGGTTCATCGTCTACAAGCTGCTGAAGCGGGCGAGACAGCTCCAGATCGGGCTCCCGCCGCTCACCCAGACCCGCTACATCAACACCATCAGTCCGGAGCAGGAGCCCACCTTCCCGGGCGACGAGGCCATGGAGCTCCGGATCAGGCGGATCATCCGCTGGAACGCCGTGGCCATGGTCATGCGCGCCAACGCCCGCTTCCCGGGCATCGGCGGCCACCTTTCCACATATGCCAGCACGGCCAGCCTGTACGAGGTCGGTTTCAACCACTTCTTCCGTGGCAAGGACGACGGACCGGGCGATCAGATCTTCTTCCAGGGTCACACGGCCCCGGGCATCTACGCTCGTGCCTTCCTGGAGGGTCGCCTCAGCGAGGCCCAGCTCGACGACTTCCGGCGCGAGACGCTCCCCGGTCGCGCGGGTCTCAGCTCGTACCCGCACCCGCGGACGATGCC
>CAYNGM010000150.1:0-3408 GCA_964396565.1 uncultured Anaerolineaceae bacterium
GTGGCTGGCGGCGGCGCGGCTCGCGATGACCGCGTTCCAGAAGCGGGCGCCATCGATGTGCAGCGGGACGCCATGCTCACGCGCGATCTCCCCGACCTGGCAGATGTAGGTGAGCGGGAGTGGCTGGCCCATCGAGTGGGCATGCGTGTTCTCGAGGGCGATGAGCCCGCTGGTCGGTTCGTGGAAGTCGTTTGGATCGCGGAATGCGGCGACGATCTCGGCGGGGTCCATTGTCCCGTCGGGCCGGTCCTCGAGGGCGCGGACGCTCGCTCCGACAACGACGGCGTGGCCGGCGGCCTCATCGATGACGAGGTGGTGCTCGCGTCCGGCGATCACCTCCTGGCCGCGCTCAAGGTGGGCCATGAGGCTGACGAGGTTGCCCATCGTGCCGCTCGATACGAACAGCCCGGCCTCCTTGCCGAGCAGCGCGGCGGCGCGCTCCTCGAGGGCGTTGACCGTGGGATCCTCGCCCAGCACGTCGTCGCCGACCTCGGCTCGGGCCATCGCCTCGCGCATCGCCGCGGTGGGTCGCGTGACCGTGTCGCTGCGCAGGTCGATGGGGCGTTCGGGCATGGGTCGCGAGTATAGGTCCGGGAGTGCCTCGGGGCGTGGCGAGGGGCGGCGGTGTCCCTCCCATCGCATGTTTCCATTGCCTCCTTCCATCGCCCCTCCCATCGCTCCCTCCCATCGCCCCATTCCCACCCCATGGTCGTACCGGAGAACGATCGGCTGGAGCACCGCAAAGCGCCCGACCTCGATGCCGTTCCTTCGTCGAACTTCCCACCCGGTGGGTGAACTGGGGAAAGAACGACGATCCGGACATCGCAGTCCACCGGCGCCAACCGTTCCTTCTCCCGTACGCCCACCCGGTGGGACGGAAGCTTGTTGACGGGACGGCAGCGTGGCGAGGGGGGCGAGGGAGGCGAGGGCGTGTGGCAGTCGCGTTTCGAGGGAGGCACGAGCGCTGCCTGAGGGTGGCACGATGAAGGCACGAGGATGCCAGGAGGTCTGACAACGCTGGGCGTGTCTGCTATCGTTCGGCGTCGCCGCAACTGGACCCGTGGTGTAGCGGCCCAACATGCCAGCCTGTCACGCTGGAGATCGCCGGTTCGAATCCGGTCGGGTCCGCCATCGACGCATTCTCCTACGCCCCGTCCGCCCGCCCGGACGGGGCGTTCCCTTGTCGCAAGGGGTCGGCCGGTCGCGAAGCGGCAACCAGGTGCCGGTCCTGACCTCTATCGGCAGAGCGGGTGTCCGCGCCAGCCGCAGTGCCAGCCCATGCCGCAGTGCCCGCGCCAGCCGCAGTGCCAGCTCATGCCGCAGTGCCCGCGCCAGCCAAAGTGGCAGCCCATGGCAGAATGCCCGCCGTGAAGCGACTCCCTCTTGCGGCGATCGGCGGCCTCATCGTGGTCCTGGCGATCGTCCTCTCGGCGGGCGGGTTCTCGCTCGGGGGATCGACCACCTCCCCGAGCCACCGTCCCGACGCAGATCCTGGCTCTGGAGCCGGAGCGACACATGCTCCGCCGGCTTCAGGGGGCCTCGCGTCACAACGACCCGCGGCGACCGGTCCGGCATCGTCCTCGGCCGCGAGCCCGGCACCATCCTCGGCCGCGAGCCCCGATACTCCGGCGGCCAGTCCCGCCGCCCCGGCGGAACCCCCGGTCCTCGCCAGCACCCCGGTCGTGCCTGTCACCCAGTTTCGTGCCACGACGACGACCGCGACCGCCGAACAGGTTGCATCGATCCTTGTCGGCAAGAGCACCCGCTACGACGCCCTGGAGCTCGTGGAGTCGGAGGCACCGGCCATCCTCGACGCGCTTGGCCTGAGAGAGACCGCGGACGCGGCCCCGACCGGGAAGCTGGTCCTCGCCGCGGACGCGGCCACGCTCACCAGGGACCTGGCCGCGAACCGTGATCGCCTCGCGCTCCTGCGGGCCGCGGATGTCACCCCGGCCGTGCGCGCCCTCGGCTGGGAGGGCAAGGCCCTGTTCGGCACGCAGCGCGTCAGGAAGGCCGCCGACTGGCCGCTGAACGCGGAGTTGCCCCAGACCGGTGACGCCTTCGACCCTTCAGCGACCTGGACGCTCTTCGCGGGTGGCGACATCCTGCTCGATCGCGGCGTTTACGAGACCGTCCGCGTGAAGGGCAAGGGCGTCGACTTCCCGTTCGACGGCGGCACCGCCGAGATCACCGGGCACTGCAAGGACTGCTCGCCGCTCGGCTGGGATACCCCATACACGAAGCGCACCGGCAACAAGGGCGCCATGCGCAGGCTCATCGAGGGCGCTGATCTGGCCATCGCCAACTTCGAGAACCCGGCTCCCGATCGCTGGCGGTGGCACACCAGCAAGACCATCTTCTCCGCCGACCCCGGGATCATCGAGGGCATCGCCGATGCCGGCATCGACTGGGTCGGCCTGGCCAACAACCACATCGGCGACCAGGGGCGCCGCGGCGTGCTCCAGACCATCCGGAACATCGAGAAGTACGACCTGGCCCATGCCGGCGCCGGCAAGGACGTGACCGCTGCTCGGGCCCCGTCGTGGTTCACGGTCGGCGACACCAGGATCGCGATCCTCGCCTACGACGCCATCAACAAGCCGTATCACGCGACAGCATCACTTGCCGGCAGCGCTGCCTTCACCACCAGGAACGTCACGGCGGACGTCCGCAAGGCCAGGGCGGCCGGGGCCGATGTCGTCATCGTCTTCCCGCACTGGGGCATCGAGTATCGCTACGCGCCGACGGCGACCCAGCGGGCCCAGGCGAAGGCGATCATCGAGGCCGGCGCGGACATGATCATCGGCAACCACGCGCACTACGCGGCCGCGATGGAGGTCCATCAGGGCAAGCCGATCTGGTATGCGCTGGGCAACTTCGTGTTCGACCAGACCTGGTCGGAGCCGACGATGGAGGGGATCACCCTGGAGTTGACGTTCCATGGTGGCGAGCTCGTCCAGGCGCGGATGCGTCCGCACCTGATCCTCGACAAGGCTCAGCCGAACCTCCTCGATCCGGCCGGTGACGGCAAGGCGGTCCTTGGGCCTATCTGGAAGGCAAGCAAGGGCCTGCTGCCCTGGTAGCCGGCGCGCGGCGCCTGGCGGCTGGACCTGGGACCGGTCGCCTTAGCCCAGACCGGCGAAAAGGTCGTCCTCCGGCCTGACCCGTCCGACCGTCGACTCGCGCAGGATGTATGCCTCCTTCGCCCAGGCTTTGCGCCAGCCATCGAGTCCGAACAGCATGAACGTGCTCTCGGTACTGATCTGGCTGACGTGCTCGTGCATGGCCCGCCACTTGCGCTCGAGCGGGTCACCGCTGATGTCGATCCAGGTCGTGACCTGCTCGTCGGGGACCAGCATCTTCGCCATATGTGCCTCCCACTCGGCAAGTTGCTCAGGAGTGGCATCC
>CAYNGM010000150.1:3418-5719 GCA_964396565.1 uncultured Anaerolineaceae bacterium
GCCGACCCATCTCCTCGAGCGCGTCGCGCATGGCGTGGCGCACCGAAGCCGGTATCGCCTGCTCGTAGAGCTTTGAAGGCGCCCACGGCGCAAGACCGCCGTCGTCGCTGGCCGGTCCGGTCCCGCCGTGTTCCGGGGCGAGCTGCTCCGGGTACCAGGCCGTGTCACCGGCTCGTGCAAAGGCTCTGACCGAGACGTCGTGGACGCGGATGTGGTCCGGGTGACCATAGCCACCGAAGTCGTTGTAGGTGGTCATGACGTCGGGCTGGTAGCGACGGACCAGCCAGACCAGGCGCCCGGCCGCCTCGTCGAGGTCGGCTCGCCAGAAGCTGCGTGGATCGTGATTCCCCGGCCGACCCATCATGTCCGAGTCGTGGTAGCCGAGGTTCTCCCACTCGGTCACACCCAGGGCGTCCATGGCCCGCTCCAGCTCGGCCGCCCGGATCTCACCGAGACGACGATGGTTCTCCGCTGTGTCCATCTCCGGGACCACGATCTCGCCCATCTCGCCGCGCGTCCCGGTGACGAGTACGACCCGGCACCCGGGGCGACGAAGGTGTAGACGACGTCCCCCCCGGTGACGAGTACGACCCGGTGGCCGGCGGCGACCGCCTTGGCCATCGCCCCGCCGGTCCCGATGGTCTCGTCGTCGGGGTGGGCATGGACGGTCATCAGGGTCGGTCGATGGTCGGTGGGGGGTGCTGTCTCCATGCTCTCGATGGTACCGCGAGGTGGCATTGTGACCTTCGTACCATCCGATCCCTGGGACGTGCGCACGCGCACCGGTGTACCCGGACACCGCGCGACGAGCACCAGTACCTGTGGACGGGATGCCGCGGCTGCGCCTGACAGCCACCATCCGGGCATGATCTCCGGCATAGGTCGTCGCCTCCGCTCCACGCTCGACCGCGAGTCGCGTTCGTCCGCTGACGACGTGTCGCGCGACGGGGCGCCTGGCCCCAGCACGTCCGTGCCCGGCGTACTCACCCCGGCCGGCGTACTCGCACCGAGTGGACCCCTGGTGGAGTTCGTCGCCTACGGCGAGGACTGCCTGCTCGCCGGGCGACTCCGTCTGGCGTCGGACCGGCTGACCGACCTGCTGAACTCACAGGACGAGTACGAACTCGTGGATCTCGTCGCAGAGCGCCTGTCCGATGGCCATGCCGCATCAGTGTCGGCTCTCCGGGTGCCACGGAACGAGCTGCTCCTGGTCCAGGCAGCGGGTCCCCGTGGCGATGCCAATCGACGACTCCGGACCCGGCCGTACCCGGTCGCGGCGAAACTCGGGCCGTACCGGGTTCGTGGGCAGTTGCATGCGCGCCCCGGCGTGGATCCGGAGGTCGTCATCCACCGGCGCGGCCCGATGGTGCCCCTCACCGAGGCGTGGTTGGAGCGTCCGGTCGGCGAGGAACGGGATCTGTACCGGATAGGGACGGTCGTCCTCAACCGCGACAAGATGGACTGGGTCATGGCTACCTGGGAGGACTCGTCCGAGTGGCTGGACGCCGACCCGGTCGAGCCGGCTACGGACCAGGTCGCCGATCCCGACGCATTTGCAGCCGCGTTGGCTTCAGTCTCCGCCTCGTTCACCGGCTGAAGCACACGGACCGACGTCCGCAGGCTGACGCGGCGCCACCGCGCGGCTCTACCATCGCCGGGCAATGCCGACAACCCCGACCGGCCCGCTCGTCGGCCTCCGCGTGATCGATCTGTCGACGGTCCTCGCCGGGCCGTACTGCACGATGGTCCTCGCCGACCTCGGTGCCGACGTGATCAAGGTCGAACCGCCCGAGGGCGACGCGACCCGTGGCTGGGGTCCGCCGTGGGTCGGCGACGCGGCCGCTGGCACACGCACGGCCGCCTACTTCCTGGCCGTCAACCGGAACAAGCGCTCCATCCGTCTTGACCTGCGAACGGATGGTGGGCGCGAGGTGGTGCGGCGCCTGCTGGCCGGTGCCGACGTTCTCATCGAGAACTTCCGACCGGGCGGCCTCGCGCGCCTCGGCTTCGATGACGCGACGCTCAAGGCCATCGAACCCGATCTCGTGCACCTCGCCATCAGCGGCTATGGCTCTGATGGCCCGGCGGCCGACCGGCCCGGCTATGACTTCGTCATCCAGGCTCTCAGCGGGCTGATGTCGATCACCGGCGAGGCCGATGGGGAGGGTGGCGCGCCCACCAAGGTCGGTGTCGCGATCAGTGACGTGGTGACCGGCCTGTACGGGACGATCGGCGTGCTGGCGGCACTCCTTGGGCGGGAGCGCGGGACGGCGCCCGGCCAGCGCATCGATGTCTCGCTGC
>CAYNGM010000151.1:0-4100 GCA_964396565.1 uncultured Anaerolineaceae bacterium
CGTCGACCTTCTGCTTTACGCGAACCAGGGGGAGTACGTGGACGATATCGCCACCAGGGTCACCGAGGACCTGCTGGCCATGATCCATGCCGGTCGTCTGACTGAGGCGCGCCTCGACTTGTCGATAGCGAGACTCGCGCGGCTCGTGGCCGGGACACCTCGCGCCTCCTGACGCTCGCCTCTGTGGTGCGCAGGGTCCGACCGGTCAGGCTGGCTCGGACGGCCAGCGTCGCGACAGGCTTTCGATGCGGGCGCGGACCGGCACTGGGGTGCGGACGGTCGGCAGGCGGATGACGATCGTTCGCTCGGGCTCGAGCAGTCTTGCCGGTGAACGCACGAGACGGACCAGGGTGCGCGGGGTGAGGCTGCGCAGGTGAGTCGGGGGGTGGGGCAGATCGGTTGTCGCGTTACGGGCAAGCGCGGCGTCGGCAATCCCCGACCGCGGACGGATGCGCTGGCCGGGAGGCATGGTAGACATGGCGATCCAGCAGGCACAGGTTGGTTCGACTCGTGCACCGTACCGATATGGGGAGCCCGTGACCCCCGAACGGATGGACTCCGCTCGCCAGTACCCTCGGGTCAGGCGACGGATAACGTGTCGGGTGAGGTCGCCCTGCTATCGTGGCGCCGTGGAAACGACCAAGTTCGCCACGCCTGTCGCAGTGGACCCCGTCCCCACGGTGCCCCCTGCCGTCACGGCTGCCTCGGACCCGATCCGTGCGCGCTGGCTCGGGCGGATCGGCTATCACGACGCACACGGACTGCAGAAGTCGCTGGTGGCCGCCAGGGCGGCCGGGGACATCGACGATCAGCTGCTCCTGCTCGAGCATCCTCCGGTCATCACGCTGGGCAGGCACTCGGATCCAGCCCACGTGCTCGCCACCGAGGCGGAACTCGCCAGCCGCGCCATCGAGGTGATCCGGGTGGAGCGCGGTGGAGAGGTGACCTATCACGGGCCGGGCCAACTGGTCGCCTATCCGATCATCCGCCTTCATGACCGCGGACTGCTGTTGCGTCCGTTCGTCCGTGCGCTCGAGGCCGCCATGGTCGAGACATGTGCTGCCCTGGGGGTGTCGGCTGCGCGTCGCGACGGACAGCCCGGGTGCTGGTGCGACCCGGGTGGCGACGCTCCACGCAAGATCGGTGCGCTCGGTCTGCGCGTGGAGCGTGGGACCAGCTACCACGGTATCGCCCTCAACGTGACCACCGACCTTTCCGATTTCGAGCTGATCGATCCGTGCGGGCTACCGGGTGTCACATCGACTTCGATCGCGCTCGAGCGCGGCGATCGCGACGCGCGCCCGTCCACATCGTCGGTCGAGGGCGCGGCCTGGCTGTTCGCCCGTTCATTCGCCGACGCGATCGCTGCGCCACTGTCGATCGAGGCCTGACCGGTCGATGACGGGCGGCCTGTTCGAGTTGCGCAAGGACCCCATCACCGGCTGGTGGGTGGCCACCGTCGTGGATCGCCAGTTCCACCGCGACCGATTCGCCACGGCGGCCGCGCCGATCGATGACCGGGTGTGGGGCTGTGCCAATTGCACTACCCCCGCTGGCGACGGGACCCGCGTGCGGATGCTCCGCGACTTCGCCTTCCACGTGGTTGGGACGGAGGACGAGGCACGGAGCCTGGACCGCGACCACGGGATAGCCCAGGTATCGCTGGCCCAGGCGCGAGCGACCGGCAGCTGGCGGACGATCGTCGCGCCGCCCGATGAGCACCGACCGCTGTCGGCCGTGGGCACGGATCTGGTCGAGGGGCTTGTCGCCAGAGCCCGTGATGCGCTCGCGGAGGCCAAGGCGAACGGCCAGACCGAGTACCTGACCGTCGTCCAGAACTGGGGCGCGCAGGCGGGTGCCCGGACCAACCACTTGTGCCTCGACCTGTACGACCTGCCCCAGATCCCGCATCGCATCGCGGAGGAGCTCGGGGGTGCCGCACGGTTCGTGATTCGCGAGGGTGAGTGTCCCTTCTGCCGGCTTGTCCGCGACGAGGTCCGCAGGCCCGACCGTCTCGTCTGGGAGGACTCCGACAGCGTGGCGTTCGCACCCTATGCATCCCGCTCGCCGTTCGAGGTCTGGATCGTGCCGCGTCGCCACGACGCCGACTTCGCCCGCGCCGACGACCGCGCCGTGCGGGCCGTGTCGGAGGCCATCCGACAGGTGCTGGGCAAGCTCGCGGCTGCTCTCGACGGTCCCCCCTATAACCTCGTCCTGCACACGGCACCCCTGCGCGAGCAGGTCGATGCGACCTATCACTGGCATTGGGAGATCCATCCGCGTCTGCGCGAGATCGCCGGTCTGGAGCTGGGCACCGGCCTTCCGGTCAATCCGGTCTCGCCGGAGGATGCCGTCGAGGAGCTGCTGGCCGGTCGTCCCGAGGGAGGTGTGGCGAGCTGATGCCTCCGGTGTTCCCGGCGATCGGGCGTCACACTCGGGGGATCCGCGTCGTCTCCGACCCAGCGAGCGCGCGACCCCCGCTTGTCGCGCTCCGCGCCATCGACCTTCGCACGGAGCCCTCGTGGTCATCGAACGACGAACAGCCGACCTTCGCGACCCGCTCGGCCGACTCTCCCTGCGCCCATCCGTTCGCGGTCGGATCATGAGCGGCTCGTGGGATCACGACGAGGCCGGGGTCTTCGTAGAGACCCTCTTTGCCAGGCACCACGCCGAGATCTATGCGTACCTGCTCCGGATGATGCGTGACCCGGAGGTCGCGGCGGACATGACCCAGGACGCGTTCATCAAGGCCTACCGCAACTACGCCACACTCGAGCGCCCCGAGAATGCCCGTGCCTGGCTGTACCAGATAGCTCATCGCGTGGCGCTCGATGAGATCCGTCGCCGCAAGATCGTCCGATTCGTCCCGTGGTCCGGAGAATCTCGTGGAGCTGCACCGTCGGCCGAGCATCTGGTCATGGACGCCCGGCTGTCCGGCGACATGCAGAGAGCGCTCGCTCGAATCCCGGAGCGACAACGCGCCGCCCTGCTCCTCGCCGAGCTCCACGACCTGACCGGGCTCGAACTCGCGGCGGCCCTCGGGGTAAGCCACGTGGCCGCCAGGGCGCTACTCACCAGGGCCCGGGAGAGCCTGCGCCAGGCGCTGGCAGCCGAACGGACCGCGGAAGCCGAGGCCGAGGCGGCGCGCGGCACGACCGATGCAAAGGGAGCCGAACGATGAGTCGCTTCCCGCGCCTGCGCCGCCGCCCGGACCACTGGTCGTCGCCGCATGAGCGAGCTCGGACCCGCGCTGCGGAGCGTCTGGATGGCCCGCTCGGGCTGGTCGAGGCGTCGTGGCTGGAGGAACACCTGACGGCGTGCACCGAGTGCGCGGCGATCGCGGCGGCGTATGAGGCTGATCGAGCGGCTCTTCGGTCCCTGCGCGATGAAGCCCCCGTCCCGCCGCGTGATCTCTGGGCGCGCACGGCGGCGGTGATCGAGACGGACCAACGGACGAACCATCGGCCTGATCATCCCGGCCGGCCGCCGCGACGGATCATCCCGGTCGGCGTCCTCTCGGGTTTGGCTGTCATCGCCGTGGTCGTCGGGGTGAGTGCCGTATCGAGCGGGCTGCTCGGGGGTAGCGCAGGGGTCGCGGTGGTGACGGCGCCGTCGATCGGTGCCGCATCCGGTTCCGCGCCGACGCCCCTCGGCACACCGCAGGTGGCGGTCGCAGCGCCGACTCCGATCGTGGTCGGGGCGGGTGCTGTGCGCTGGTTCGACCAGGACGCTGACGGGTCGCTCGCATTCGTCGCGGCGCACGTGGACAGCGTCTGTCCGGTCGATGCGCCGGCCGACTGCGCGCCGCTTGACGGGACCCCAGAACGGCCGGTCGCGATCGCCGCAGAGCCGAAATCGATCGTTGGATCGCCTTCAGAGGATCAGGCAGTGGTGGTCAGTGACGCCGGCGACGGACGCCAGCTGGTCACAGTCGTTGCCCTCCCGACGCCACAACCGACCGCCACCATCGCGTCGACCGCGAGTCCGGTCGCGACGGAGTCGCCGGCGCCGACCCAGCCACCGGCATCCGATGCCCCGCTGACCGGGACGCCCGGTCCGACCGACGTCGTGTCACCGGAGCCGACCGCGACCGCCGTCAC
>CAYNGM010000151.1:4200-5705 GCA_964396565.1 uncultured Anaerolineaceae bacterium
GAGCCCGGTTCCGACCGTCGCCGCGGGTCTCGCGATCCTGAGCGATGTCACGCTCGTCGGTGAAGCCGCGGACTACTCACCCGATGGATCGTGGTTCGCCTTTTCGGCACGACCGGCCGACGGGTCGGCGGGCCCGGACGTCTACGTCTGGCATGTCGGGGACGAGCAGGCGCAGCGCCTGACCGAGGATGGGCAGAGCTACTTCGGCTCGTGGTTGGGTGGCGAGGTCCTGGTCAGCAGGCCTGGTCAGCCGGCTGACGACGGAGCGATCAGGCCGGTCACCGTGGCGATAGATCCGACGACGCAGATAGAACGGTCGATGGGCGACCTGTGGCGGCCGGTCGTCGATCCGACGGGGAGGCGAGTCGTCGCCTGGTCCGGCACGCTCGTGCCGGGTCCGGACGGGAAGGCCATGATCCCGGGCACGGGACGCCTGGAACTGCGTCCCTGGTCGAGTGCCGATGGAGCGACGTCCAGCGATCCCGTCGCGGTCCAGTCGGTCAGCGCTGGGTCGATGGCGGACTTCGACATCCACTGGGATGAGACGGGTGACTGGTTCGCAACCTGGATCGCCGATCCATCCGGGTCGGGCGTTGGACGCCTGAGCCTGCATCGACTCGATCCCGGCACCGGTCTCATGGACCATCCCGACGGCTCGCCGACGGACATCCAGGCCCTGCCGGGGTTCTCCCTCGGTCGGGGCCGTCTGGCCTGGGCGACACCCCCCGGTCAGGGCGGTGAGGGCAGCCGCGTGCAGGTCGTGGCCTGGACCGGGAACGACGTCGGCAGGGTCGAGACGACGCCTGGAGATGACCTCATAGTCGTGCGTTAGAAGCGCCGGTCCGGACCTTTCCCCGGCGACGTGCAGAGGACCTCGGGACGGTGTAGATTCCGTTGTCTATCGTGCGACCCAGATGGTTGGTCGTAGGGTCGGTCCTCATCGCCGCCCTCGCCCTGGTCGCGCTGCCGGGCCTTGCGGGATCTCGCTCACCGAGCCTCGCTACTTCGGTCCCGGCCAGCGCATTCCAGCCGCTCACCGTCACCGCGTCCGACGTGCGATCGCCCCAGGCGATCGCAGGGCTCGATCGTGGCCACCTGTCGGCGGGCTTTGTCGATGAGGCGGCATCGTTCATCGAACCGGGAGTCGATCCGGGTGCCGGACCGACGCGGCGGTCGAAGGTGAACCAGCCGGACCCGGATGCGTCGTCGGAGCGCAAACCCGCGAAGTACACCCTCAAGGGTCAGGCCACGTTCTACGACGCGGGATACACCGCGATGCGGCTGCCGCGCGGGACGACCGTCATCATCTGTGGAGCGGGCGGCTGCATCGAGCGGGTGGTCAACGACTACGGTCCCCAGAAGCCATCGCGGATCGTCGACCTGTATCGACCGGACTTCTTCGCGGTCTGTGGCTGTGCCAGCTGGGAAGGGGTCACGAACGTCACGGTGTACGTGTACTGACCGCCGTCGGCCATGACCGGTCGGCGTCTCGAGATCCTTTGAAT
>CAYNGM010000152.1:0-5694 GCA_964396565.1 uncultured Anaerolineaceae bacterium
GTAGCGCTCGATCAGGGCGCGTGGGCTGCCCTCGGCGACGATGCGCGCCTTGTCCATGACCACGAGCCGCTCGCACAGCTGCTCCGCCTCGTCCATGTAGTGGGTCGTGAGGACCAGCGTCACGCCACGCTGTCTGAGACGGTACAGGCGATCCCACAGCAGATGCCGAGCCTGTGGGTCAAGCCCTGTCGTGGGTTCGTCGAGGAGCAGCAGGTCCGGCTCGTTGATCAGGCTGCGGGCGATGGTCAGGCGTCGCTTCATGCCGCCCGACATGTGCTCCACCTGATCGCCGGAGCGTTCGGTCAGCTGGGCGAAATCGAGCAGTTCGTCGGCACGTCGCGAGCACTCTGCCCTGCTCAACCCGAAGTAGCGGCCGTAGATGACCAGGTTCTCGCGCACGGTCAGCTCGTTATCGAGCGTGTCCTGCTGGGGGACGACACCGAGACGGGCCCGGATGGCCGGTCCATCGTGCGCGGGATCCAGCCCGAGGATGCGCAGGGTCCCGCCGCTGGTCGGCGAGACGCACCCGATCATCCGCATGGTCGAGGTCTTGCCGGCGCCGTTGGGGCCGAGGAAGCCAAACGATTCGCCTGGGGCGACGTCGAAGTCGATGGCGTCGACAGCGGTGAAGTCGCCGAAGCGCTTGGTCAGGCCGCGGGCATGGATGAGCGAGGGACTGGAAGGGGTCGACGTCGGGCTGGGCATGGGCGCCGCCGTCGCCACTGGGGTGTCGGGCATGGGCGGGCATGGTACTCCGGCGCGCCTCGACGCGCGGGTGCCATCGACCCGCCCATGCGTGCTGTGTCTACTCGGCCGTCACAGTGCAGCTCGGCAGGGCGCCGAGCTGGGCATTGACCATGCCTCGTGGATACCAGTCGACGCCGTCGGAGACCGGGAAGCGCAGGTACCAGTCATAGGCGATTGTGAACGACTGGCCCGCCTTGAGCGCCTTGTGCGGGTAGTCCCAATGGGTCACCCACGGCAGGTCGGGGAACGGGTAGCTCTTCTCGAACTTGCCCCAATAGGACCACGCGTGGCGGATCGGATGGCCGTCGATGGAGGCGACGGTGCGGGCGCTCAGCAGGAACCAGGCCAGGTGCCTGGGGGTAAGCCCGGCCCAACCAGCGTCGAGCATCAGCGGCTTGCCGGCATCGACGGTGATCTCTCCGCCAACGTACAGGCAGGTGATGATGTCGACGAAGACGGGATCAGCCTTCTTGTGCGCCTGCGCCGACCCGCTGACCACGGGGAAGACGAGGAGTGCCAGGACCACGGCCAGGAGACGCGCGCGACGGTGGGTACGAACCACGAGACACCTCCAACCTGCCGACACTCCGGCTCAGGGGACGGGTCGGTCTTGGTCGGCGGCCGGGACGATAGCACCCGCCCTGCACGCGGTCACTACCCAATCGATTGCGCCCACGCTCGTTCGGCGGCGTCGACCTCGCAAATCCGGTGCTCGGGCGCACCGCCCTGCCTGTCGGCCGTCGCCAGACGGGCTCGCCAGGGCCCCGTGCGACCCCAGCCATCGCTCCCGTGCTCGGGCTCGGCCGGCGTTCGGGCTCAGGTGTTCAGGCTCAGCCCGCCATCTGCTCGAGATGTTCGTCGCTGCCCATGAGGATGAGTTCATCACCGCGGGCGATGACGGTATCGCGGTGGGGGTTGAAGACGACGTCGTTGCCCCGCCGCAGGACGATCGGACTCACCTGGAGGCGCCCCGGCAGGTCGATGTCCTTGAGGGCCCGACCGATGAACGACGCGGGTGGATGCACCTTGACGATGCCGAAGCGGGGCGCGACATCGAGGTAGTCGATTACATCCGGGATCGCCAGCGAATGGGCCGTGCGCTGGCCCATCTCACGCTCCGGGTAGACGACGCGGTCCGCCCCGACCCGCTCGAGGATCGCCCCGTGCAGGTTCGACGCCGCCTTGGCGATGACGTGCCCGACACCGAGGTTCTTGAGCGCCATGGTCGCGAAGATGCTCGCCTCCGTCGCACCGCTGATGGCGATGATCGCAAAGTCGAAGTCGGCCGCGCCGATGGACCGCAACGCATGCTCGTCGCTCGCGTCGAGCTGCACGGCGTGGGTGACATCCGGGGCGATGTCGTTGACGGCGGCCTCGCTGCGGTCGACGGCAAGGACCTCGTGGCCCAGTCGCTCCAACTCTAGGGCGGCCGCGGCCCCGAACCGACCGAGGCCGACGACGAGGACCGATGTCTTCATGGCGACTCCTTGTGGCGGGTGGTCATCCGATGCGCAGCGTCTCGACCGCCGGACGGACCCGCACCGGGCGGGCGCGGTTGGTCAGCGCGAGGACCAGAGTGAGGGGGCCGAGTCGGCCGACGAACATGGCCAGGACCATGATCACGCGTGCCGGGTCGGGCATCTCCAGCGTGACGCCCGTCGACGCGCCGACAGTCCCGAACGCCGACACCGATTCGAAGATCACGTGGACGAACGGGAAGTCCGGCGGTGTCGTGATCTCGAGCAGCAGACCTGTGACGAAGACGAAGGCGATGGACAGGAGGGCCACCGACAGCGCCCGGTAGATGAGGCCGTGTTGGATCCGCCGGCCGAATGCCTCGGCCGATGGCAAGCCTCGGGCGGTCGAAACGATGGCCACGAGCAGGACCACGAACGTGTTCACCTTGATGCCCCCGGCGGTCGATCCGGATGCGCCCCCGATGAACATCAGGGCCATCACGACGAACAGCGACGCCTCGCGCAGGGCACCGGTATCGATGGTGCTGAACCCGGCGGTCCGCAACGAGATCGATTCGAACAGGGCGTTGAATGGACGCTGCATCGCGGGTAGCCCGCCCAGGGTCGCCGGGTTCGACCACTCGAAGACGCAGATCGCCAGGGCACCACCCGCGATGAGTGCTGCGGTCGTGCCAAGGACGAGCTTCGTTTCGAGGGCGAACCGCACCCAGCGCCGCTTGCCGAAGGCGTCGCCGACGATGGCGAACCCGAGACTGCCCAGGACGATGAGGATCGCCACCGTCGTGAGGACGACGGCGTCGTCGGCGAACGCGGTCAGGCTCGCGAAGTCTCCGGTGATGTCGGTGCCCGCGTTGTTGAACGCCGAGACGGCATGGAACACGCCCCACCACGCGGCTCGCCCGAACGGCTGTCCGTTGGCGGCGAAGGCGACCGTCAGGATGATGGTGCCGATGACCTCCACGACGAAGGTGAACAGGAGGATCCGCTTGACAAGGGCGATCACGCCACCGAGCTCGGGGATCCCCGTCGTCGACTGGACGAGGATCCGGTCGCGGAGGGCCGTGCGTCGGCCGACCAGGACGAACAGGAGGAGCGTGGAGCCGGTCATGAACCCGAGCCCGCCCACCTGGATCAGGATGAGGATCACCAGTTGCCCGAGCGGACTCCAGTACGTCGCCGTATCGACCACCACGAGGCCGGTCACGCAGACCGCCGAGGTCGCGGTGAAGAGCGCCGTCAGCGGAGGGGTCCACGACCCTGCGGCACTCGCGATCGGCAGCACGAGGATGACCGTCCCGATGGCGATCGCGACGGCGAACGCGACGAGGAGCGCGAGCGCGGGTGAGCGAGGCCGTCGCACCCGCGCCGGCGGCGCGATCGTGTACTCGCGGGGCTTCGCGACCTCCACCCGGACGCGCCGGTCACCGGGCCGCTTGCCCTTGAGCGTCACGGTCGAGCGGGCAGATCACTGACGGTCATCACTGGGGGAGTCTACGGCCGCGAACCGGCCTCAAACGGTCGAGCGCTGTCATCGTCTCCGGGTGGGTCGTCGTCTCCGGGTGATTCGTCGTCTCCGGGCCCGGCATAGGGTCGGGCCACCACCCACCAGCTCGCTGACGCCCGCCGTCCGCCGGACCCCGCACCCAGCCCGCACCCCGCATTCCACGCGGCATCCCAGCCTCGGCGCCCCCCGGGCCGCACCGCACCCCGCACCCCGCATTCCCCGCGGCATCCCAGCCCGTACCCCACATTTCCGCCAGATGCAGAACTGGTCTGCAGTCGGCGACGGATATACGCCGATCGCTTGGCGCCGCCTGCGTCTGGCAGTTCTTCGGGGCGCCGAACCCGTGGCCCGAGCGTGGACGCGCAGGTCAGCGGTCGCCGTGGCTCGATCGTCGTCGTCGACGGTCGGTGGTGCCCGCATCTGGCAGAAGTCGAAGGCCGTCAAGGCGGCCGACCGGGCGCCTGAGCCAGCGCCTGACCGCTGCGGTTCGCGCCGGGAAGGCAGTCGCGAACGTGGCCATGTGCTCGGCGACGCGCCGTCGGGTGGTGGTCGTGTCGCGCATGACAAGGAGCTTCGAGACGGTCCGCGCCTCCCAGCCTCGAGCCTTGGCGATCTCCGCCGCGTGGCGCGTCTTTCGGTCCAATGTCCCAAGCATGCCACCGACGTCGGGTACGACCGTCTTCACCTCGATGACAAGAAGTGACCCGGATCCAGCGTGGAACGCGAGGATGTCGATGACACCACGTTCGCCGTACACGTTGAACGAGACCTCCGTGGCCACTTCCCATCCCAAGGCTATGAGCTCGGCGACGATCCATTCGACGATCCGTGCGTGATCCCGATCGCGCAGCCGATCCAGCCCCTCTCCCTGGTACTGGAGGCGGACCGACAGGCGGCCACCGAGAGCTATGGCGATGGTGGCGAGCACGTCCATCCGGAGCCGACCGCCGCGTCCCGCTTCGATCTCCCCGATAACCCAGCGCGACCGACCGACCTCCTTCGCGAGCCGAGACTGACTCCAGCCACGGCGTACCCGCAGGAGCCTGATGTCGCCGCCTAACCTCGTCGCATCCACGGTGAGGTCGATACTGGCGGGCGTCGCTTACCGGCGACTCACCAGGCTTCGGTTGCGAGCTGGTCGAGTTGTTCCCTGAGCAGGGCTGTTGCCCGTGTCGCTCCACGGCCCCCGAACCGGACAGGGGTACGGAGGGCGAGCACGGGATGGGGATCGCGTGTCTGGGGATCCGGGAGTGCTGGTCAGGTCCGGCTGGGGGTCGGCCGCCTTGACGGCCTTCGACTTCTGCCAGATGCGGGCACCACCGACCGTCGACGACGACGATCGAGCCACGGCGACCGCTGACCTGCGCGTCCACGCTCGGGCCACGGGTTCGGCGCCCCGAAGAACTGCCAGACGCAGGCGGCGCCAAGCGATCGGCGTATATCCGTCGCCGACTGCAGACCAGTTCTGCATCTGGCGGAAATGTGGGGTTCGGGCTGGGATGCCGCGGGGAATGCGGGGTGCGGACTGGGGCGCCGAGGCCTGCCGCGGCTGGGGCGTTGCGGCCTGCCGCGGCGGGCCTACTCGAGGCGAGAAGAGGCGGACAGGCGGGGTCGGCGGGGTCGGCGGGGTCGGTGGGGTCGGGCCGCGGCCGGACACAGCCACGGAACGGCCCGGACCGGGAAACCGGTCCGGGCCGTCGTATCGGCCGCTGGCGGCATGACGCCGCCGGCGATCAGACCTCCTTGAACTCGCCCTCGACGGTCTCTTCGCCCTCGGGCGCCGCGCCGCCATCCGCACCGCTGCCATCGCCGGACCCGGGTCCGGCGCCGTCACCCGAGCCGAAGCCGTTGCCGGACCCGAAGCCCTCACCGGCCGCCGCCGATGCCTGGTAGGCCGCGGTCGAGACCCTCTGCAGGATCTCGGCGAGTGACGTCATCCCGGCACGCACCGGCTCCACGTCCGAG
>CAYNGM010000153.1:0-5651 GCA_964396565.1 uncultured Anaerolineaceae bacterium
CGCGTCGCCGCTGGTGACTCCGCTGCGGCGCGGGACCTGACGACCTACTTCGTGGGTCAAGTGGTCGGGTCGCTGACCGACGAGCCGCCGGCGGGTCGGGTCGTCATCGAGATGGTCGACGAGTTCATCGACGCGGTACAGCGCCTCGACCGACTGTGCGCCGAGTAGCGAGCATGCGCCCGCGGCGACCCGGGTCGGGCACACTGGTCGGATGGAGCCGATGGTTCGCCCGCCGGATCACCCTGGTCAGATGAGTCCATGACGACGCCGGTGCAGGATCTCGACCTCCAGGAGATCGACGTGCTCGGCCTCGACCGGGCCGAAGCGGTGGCGGCGTTCGAGGCCGCTCAGGAGCAGCACTGGCTGGCTCGCGTCCCCCTTGGCTACGCCGTCTCCCGGCACGAGGACGTCATGGCCGTGCTCCGCGACCGCCGGTTCCACTCGGCCCTGTCGGTGCTGCCCCAGATCTCCGGGATCGAGGGAATGGTCGGTGAGCGCCAGCAGCGTTCGATCCTCGCCATGGAAGGCCCGGAACACACCCGGCTCCGCCGGCTCGCCTCACCGGCATTCACTCCTCGGTCGACCGATCGACTGCGGCCGTTCATGCGTCAGGTGATCGATGAGCTGGTCGACGGCGTCGCCGACCGGGGACGCTGCGATTTGGTCGCGGAGGTCTGCGAGCCGTACCCGATTCCGATCATCTGCGAGCTGTTGGGCGCGCCCAAGGCCGACTGGAAGTTGTTCTCGGACTGGGCGACGGACATCTTCCGGATCTTCAACAACGACGTGGCCAACGACCGCACCCGCATCGAGGCGGCGATGGCCCAACTCGACGACTACGTGCGGGCCATGGTCGACGCGCGGCGCAGTCGACCGGCGGACGACCTCCTCAGCGACCTCATCGCGGCGGAGGAGGAGGGCGATCGGCTCACCACCGACGAGTTGGTGATGATGACCGAGGCGGTGCTCATGGCCGGGACCGACACCACCCGCAACCAGCTCGCCTGCTCGGTGGCTCTCCTCAGCGGGTACCCCGATCAGTGGGAGCGGCTCGGCGCTGAGCCCGACCTGGCCGCCGGTGCGGTCGAGGAGACGATGCGCCACCTCGGAGCCGTGCGGGCCACGGCCAGGGTCGCGGCCGAGGACATCGAGTACCGGGACGTGCTGTTCCCCGCCGGCACGCTGGTGGTCACCAGCCTGGCCACCGGCAATTTCGACAGGGACGGGTGGGATGACCCCCATCGCTTCGACATCACGCGCCCGGTCACCGGCGCGTCGCACCTGACCCTCGGTTCCGGGACGCACTACTGCCTCGGTGCCTCCCTGGCACGAGCCGAGTTGCAGGAGGCCCTGCCGCTCCTCGCCCGCAGGATGCCCGATCTCGGCCTTGACGGCCCCATCGAGTGGAAGCCGCCCACGGTCGGCATCTGGGGTCCCAGCCGCCTCCCCCTCTGCTTCCGACCGCGGACGGAGGGCTGACCGTGGCGTCGGCTGCTCAGGCGATGGCGAAGCCCTCGTAGCCGTTGGCCGCAATGCTGTCGCATCGCTCGCGGTAGCCGCCCACGCCGCCCACATAGGGCATGAATACCCGCTTCTTCCCGGGGATGTTGGCGCCGAGGTACCAGGAGGATGCCTTCGAGAAGAGGGTCAGTTCGGCCAGTTCGGCGGTGTGGTCGCTCCAGGCACCCTCGGCCTCGGGGGTGGCCTCGATGGTCGTGGCGCCGGTGGCGCGCAGGTGGGCGACGCAGTCGGCGATCCACTCGACGTGCTGCTCGATGGAGATCGGCATGTTGGACAGCACCGAGGGGCTCTGCGGCCCCGTGATCGTGAACAGGTTGGGGAACCCCGCGGTCTGCAGGCCCAGGTAGGTCTGCGGGCCGTCGGCCCACTTGTCGCGCAGGGAGCGTCCCCCTCGGCCCCGGATGTCGATGGCGAGGAGGGCGCCGGTCATGGCGTCGAAGCCGGTGGCGAACACGAGGACATCCAGTTCGTGGTCCTCCGCCGTGGTCCGCACTCCGGTCTCGGTGATCTCGGCGATCGGGTGGCGGTGGATGTCGACCAACCGCACGTTGTCCCGGTTGAAGGTCTCGAAGTAGCCCGAGTCGATCGGCGGCCGCTTCGAGCCGTAGGGGTGGTCGTGCGGGCACAGCAGCTCGGCCACGTCCGGATCGTGCACCGTCTCGCGGATCCGCTCCCGGATGAACTCGGCTGCGGTGTCGTTGGCCCGCTCGTCCAGGAGGAGGTCGGAGAAGGCGCCGTACAGGAACTTGAAGCCCCCGTGCTCCCAGACCTCTCGGTACACGGCCTCGCGCTCCTCAGGAGAGTGGTCGAGGGCCGAGCGGTTCGCAGCATCGAACGGGAAGCCCCCGTAGGAGTGCCGTAGGCGCTCGTGGATCTGGGGGTAGTGGGCCCGGATGTCGGCCAGCTGCCCGGCTTCCAGCGGGCCATTGCGGGCCGGGACGCTGTAGTTCGCCGTGCGCTGGAACACGGTCAGGTGATCGGCCTCGGCGGCGATCACTGGCGTCGCCTGGATCCCTGTCGACCCGGTGCCGACGAGGCCGACCCGCTTGTTCGCGAAGTCGACGCCCTCGTGGGGCCAGCGCCCTGTGTGGTACCAGTCGCCGCCGAAGCGTTCGAGCCCGGGGATCTGCGGGACGTTGGCCGCGGAGAGGCACCCGACGGCGCTGACGAGGTAGGGGGCGCGGACCCGGGTGCCGTCCGCGGTCGTGACGACCCAGTGGGCGTCGTGGTCGTCGAAACGGGCCTCGATCACGGTGGTGCCGAGGCGGATGTCCCGTCGCAGGTCGAAGCGGTCGGCCACGTGCTCCAGGTACGCCCGGATCTCGGGCTGTTCTGGATACTTGGTCGTCCAGGTCCATTCCTGGGCCAGCGCTTCGTCGAAGGTGTAGCAGTAGTACCAGCTCTCCGAGTCGCAGCGGGCACCGGGGTAGCGGTTCCAGTACCAGGTGCCGCCGACGCCGTCGCCGGCCTCGAAGACGACGGTGTCGAGACCGAGCACGTTCCTGGCCCGGTGGAGCATGTAGAGGCCGGAGAAGCCGGCCCCGATGACGATGAGGTCGTGGCGCTCGACATCGGTGTCGAAGGTCATGGTGGAGCACCCTCCACTGGGGAGCGAGTCGAACTGATGTGACAGGCTATATCAGATGTCTCAACTCAGACCCACGCACGGGTGCGTCCGGTGCGTTCACGGCGACTCCGTCGGCCAGTGGTTGGCCCACGCCGAGATGGCGCTGATCACCGGATCGAGGGCTTTGCCCTTGGGGGTGAGGTTGTAGCGGACCTCGTTCTGTCCTCGGCCGACCTGGGTCCGGGCCACGATCGAACGGTCCTCGAGCTCCCGCAGTCGCTGGCAGAGGAGCCGGTCCGAGAGGCCGGGCACCGTGTCGCGAATGGTGGTGAACCGATCCGCTCCGGACGCGAGGGCGACGATTATCGGGCCGGTCCACCTGCGGCCGAGGAGCTCTATCGCCGCGTGGAACCTCGCGCAATAGCTGTGGGCCGGCGATGTCTCGGTCATGGAAACCAGAGTTTCCCACAGGTGCACAGCCCCAGATCGAGTTGGCCGGCCGTGGGGTCGCGCGTCGGAGGTTGACAAGCGACGCCCAGGGACTAACGTCGCATCCGCTAACCAATCGTAAGCATGGGTGCAGGGGGCTTCGACACAGATGAGCGGTTCGACCATCCTTCCGGCGACGGCGAGACAGATGCTGTCCGAGCCGGTGATCGCCACGCTGTGCACCGTTGGCGTGGACGGGTTCCCCCACGCGACGCCGGTGTGGGTCGATGTCGAGGGCGACCTAATCGCCATCAACACCGCCCGAGGCCGGAGCAAGACGTCGAACCTGACCCGCGATTCGCGGGTCGCGGTTTCAGCCGTCGATGCCGCAGATCCGTTCCGGGCCGTTGCGGTGCAGGGCAAGGTGGTCGAGGTGACCGAGGAGGGGGCGGATGCCCACATCGACGCCCTGGCCACGAAGTACCTCGGTCTCGACGAGTACCCGCTCCGTCAGCCGGGCGAGCGACGCGTCATCGTGCGCATCGAGCCGACGCGGGTACTCATGGCCCCCGCCGACCCGGAGGAGGGGTCCTGATGGGTGACGTCGCCGGTGCCCTGCTCCTCGTCGGGCGCATCGTGTTCGCCCTCTTCTTCGTGTTCGCCGGGGTGAACCACATCACGAACGGGAAGCAGATGACCGACTACGCCCGACAGGTCGGGTTCCCCGTGCCGGCGCTGGCGCCGTGGCCTGCGGGGGTCTGGTTGGTAGCGGGCGGTGTCTCGATCGCCGCGGGGATCTTCGCCGAAGTCGGCGCCCTCATGCTCATCGTCTTCCTGGTGCCGGCGGCGTGCTGGTTCCACGCCTTCTGGAAGGCACCCGAGGACGCCAAGCAGACCGAGATGATGTCGTTTCTCCGCGATGTCACCTTCGTGGGTGCCTGTCTCGTCCTGTTCGCCGTCTTCGCTTGGCTGGACGACGGCCTGCGCTTCGCCGTGACGGGCGCCCTCATCGAGCTCGATTAGGCATCGCCGGTGACCGTTGCGCCGCTGCCGACGGTGTTCATCCCTCACGGCGGGGGGCCGTGCTTCTTCATGGACTGGACGATGGGACCGGCGGACACCTGGGACCGGTTGGCGGGCTTCCTGCGGTCCTTCGAGGCATGGCTCGGTCGTCGGCCCGACGCGATCGTGGTCGTCTCCGGGCATCACGAGACACCCGTGGTCGAGCTCACCGGGGCGACGGCCCCGCCGCTCCTCTTCGACTACTACGGATTCCCGCCCCACACCTATGACTTGTCCTATCCGGCCTCCGGGAGCCCGGCGCTGGTGGCTCGGATGGCCGCCCTGTTGGAGGGGGCCGGGGTCGCGCACCGGGTCAACCCCGACCGCGGGTTCGACCACGGCGTGTTCGTGCCCTTCCTGCTCATGTTCCCGGACGCCGCGGTCCCGATCGTGCAGCTGTCGCTGCGCTCCGATCTCGATGCCGCCTTCCACCTCGATCTGGGAGCGGCGATCGCCGCCCTGCGGCAGGAGAACGTGCTCGTCGTCGGGAGCGGTATGAGCTACCACAACATGGCGACCTTCATGAGCGGTCAGGCGGCCGAGTCCTCCGGGGTGTTCGACCAGTGGCTCACGACAGCCTGTACCGCTGAGCCGCGTCGTCGTCGCGAGCTCCTGGAGGACTGGTCGAGGGCGCCCCGCTCGCGGGAGGCGCATCCGCGCGAAGAACACCTGCTGCCGCTCATGGTGGCCGCGGGCGCGGCCGGCGACGACCCCGGGACCCGGCTCTTCACCGACGAGGTGATGGGCGCCACCGTGTCGGCGTACGCCTTCGGTCGGTGAACCGGTCGCCCGACCGCATGGCAGGCTTCAGGACGACGGCTCGGCCCGGAGCACGACCGACGCGGTGATGTCAGCGATCGCCGCGGCGAAGGTCGCGGAGACGGGCTGACGGCCGAAAAGGCGCTGCTGCAGGATCGGGCCCAGCAGGAGGCCGGCCACGATCCCGGCATCCGGCTCGTCGTCGAACTCGCCTCGCCCCCGGGCGTCTCGGAGGGCGGCGTCGACCGCGGTTGTCCAGGCATCCGCAACCTGCCGGCGGATCGTGGCGATCGCGGCATCCGCTTCAGCGAGA
>CAYNGM010000154.1:0-5633 GCA_964396565.1 uncultured Anaerolineaceae bacterium
CCCGAGGCGCCGGCGGGGATCTCGACACCGTAGTTGTAGTAGTTGGTCGCGTCGTAGCACGCGCGACCGGCCGATGCGCTGCTGCAGCTGGGTGCGACCTGCGAGGTCGCACGGTCGTAATTGGGCTGGAAGGCGTCACCGTTGATGTTCTCGGCGCCCTGGGTGTTGAGGGTGCCCCAGAAGCCGCGCGGATTGAGGGTCGGGCCGTCGGCCTCGAAGCAGTCCGCCTTGCCGGACGTGCATGGAGAGCCCGGGCCCTGCAGGAGCTTATCGGTCAGGTTGGTCGTGACGGTGCTCGTGGTCGTCGTCTGGTAGTGGCGGGTGTAGTACACGCGGACCTCGAGTCGATCCACGCTGAATTGCTTGTCGCCGGTGCAGGTCTCAACGCCGCTCAGTTCGACTCGGAATTGCGAGTCACTGAAATCCGATCGCGTCCATGCGGGGCCGCCCCAGCCAGACGAGTTCGATAGTGACCCGACGTCGTAGTAGTTGTCGGTGTTGGAGTTGCCGGCGCTCAGCGGCCCCGTCGTCTGCTGATTCGACCACGAGCCGCCGCCATCCCGAGACAACCTGACGCCGATACGCGCGCTGCCGCCGCTGCAGGCAGAGTTGATGTAGGCATCTCGGACACGAACCTGGATAGCGAACGAGTCCACCGACTCGCCGGTCGGCGGATCGTAGATGTCGTTCAGCAGGTCGAGGTTCCACCAGGTGCTCGTAACGCCATTGCCGCTCGACGGGGTCCGTGCAAAGACGTTGTCGTCCGAGCGGACGGAAGCCGTCAAGGAGCCGGCAGTGGGTGCCCACGTACCGCTGGAGTAGGTGCCACTGGATGGTGGGCGCGCACCGTCGCAGTTGCTCGGCCACGTGGAGGTGTTGGAGCATCCACCCGTGGCCCGGCGCTCGTCCACGTCGTTGATCGTCGTAACCTCCTCGGACGAGGTCAGTCCGCGGGTCATCCCGAACACGCCGTAGTAGTTCTCGGGGCTGCCCATCGGGACAGGCAGCACATAGTCGGCCTTGGCATCGCGCTGGGCCGGCCACGAGTTGATGCCGACGACCCTGGCGAAGTAGGTGCCGATCGGGCCGGAGATCCTGACCTTGAGACGACGTGGGTTGGTCGAGTCCTGGGCGGGTGTGACGACGACGCCGTCGACACCATCGCTGAACCCGTTCTTGGCAGCCTCGGCACGCGCCGCGGCATAGGCGCTGGTCGTATCGCCGGGCAGGAACACGACCCCGGCAAGCGCCGCGGCATCGGCTGCGCGCTGCATGCGCAGGTTGTTGGTCCAGTACCACGACAGGTCGATGACCGTCGCCGCGAGGAGGGTGAACAGGAGCAGGGCGCCGGCGAAGATGGCGATGACCTGGCCGCGCTGGCGCGCACGGGCCTGTGACGGTCGCCGGGTGTGGAAGAAGGGCAGCATCGGGTCGCTCACTCAGTTCGTTGGATTGAGGGCCATGATCGATCGGTCGCTGATGGCCAGCGTGCCGCCACCCGGCGAACCGAAGAAGCCGAGGAGGCTGCCCAGAGGGGTCACCATCTGGTACGTGTACGACACGCTGATCCCGATCGAATCGGGCGGCGATCCACCCGACCAGGTGTTGTCGCGTGTGCACGCATTCCAGTTGGTCGAGGCAGGGGAGAAGTCGAGGTTGGCGCCGTCGACTGATGGCCCGCCGTTCTCGTCGTAGGTCCAGACGTTCGCCGCACTCCCGGACTGGGCGCCGGTCGAGGTCGCCTTGTAGATCCGGATCTCTGCGACCCGTGCCGGGTCGACCCGTGACCCAGGCGCTTCGATGACACGCTGGACAGACGCAACGATGTTCTTGTCGATGTCCACGCTGGCGTTGCAGATCATCGTGGTGCTGTTCCCGTTGGCGAATGCCGCGCCGCTCCGGGCGCCCTCGCGGGTGGCGTAGTTCAGGGTCATCGCCTGGTCGAAGATGAAGCCGAACTCGAGCATCCCGACGAGCAGGAGCAGGATCACCGGTACGATCATCGCGAACTCGACGAGGCTCTGGCCGCGGCGGCGGGATCGTCGGTCGACGATGCCCGGTCGTGGCCCGAGGGCAAGGCGCCGCCCGCTCACAGGACCGGCTCCATGCGCATGATGCTGGAGCGATCGAAGGTGAGGCCCCCCGAACCTCCGCCGATGAAGTTGCGGATGGGGGTGACCCACTGGTGGGTATAGGTGATCCGCACGCCGATGTTGTCGACCGTCAGGTGGTCCGAGTCCACGGCGTTGTCCGTGTCACGGTCTGTGTCGCAACCGGCCAGGAAGTTGCATCGTCGGCCGTCGATGAGGATGGGCCCCTCGCGATAGCCGTTGGTGCCGAGCGTGTAGGCCAGCGTGAAGCTGACCCCACTCAGGTTGCAGCTGGTGGTTCCGCCGCGGGTGTACACGGTGGGCGTCCCGAGTTGGCCGCCGGCGGCGTCGGCCTGGAAGATCTCGACCGACACGATCCGGTCATCCGATGTCGGCGAGCCGATCGCGTCATCGACAGCCTTGAGGATGACGCAGTCCGCGCCGAGGGCATCGCCGGCCTCGGCTGCGGCCAGGGCCGCGTCACGCGCCGCGTAGTTGACCGAGAGCATGGCGTTGAAGACGAACGCGAACTCGATAAGGCCCATGACCAGGGTGACGAAGATCGGAAAGATGAGGGCGAACTCGACCAGCGACTGGCCGGAGCGCCGGTCGTGTCGCCGGCGTCCAAGGCGTCGTGCTCGGGCGAAGCGGGCCGTGATCACAGCTCCTCCGATACGTCCTGGGTCCATGAGAGGGACCCCGAGAGTGCACGGAGCGTGCCCCAATCGTTCGTCGCCGGGTAGCCAGCAGGCGGTACCACTCGGACATCCGATGGTCTGGGGTACGTCATCGATCCGACGCTCTGGAGCGACGGACGGACGGTGGACGCGCGCGGACGCGGCCGCACTCGAAGAGGCATGTTCTTGAGGGTTCCCCCGAAGTGATCCGGCCGGCAGGTAGCCGGCGGCAGACCCAAAGGTTCGCACAGATACCTTGCAGAGGACTTTGCACGACGCTCCCTCGCCGAGTCGTGGTGGTGCGACGAGGCAACGTCGTCAGCTCCCACCGCGATCCGAACGCCGTCCGAGCGCGGTCCGACCACCATCGGATCCGGATGGACGGAGTCCGGCGGATCGACAGGTCCTGGGACCCATCGGTGCCTTTCCGCAACCCTTTCGACGAGGCCCGTGTGCAGTTCGGTCGAGAGCGGTCGACTCCGCTGTGGTCGCGCTCCGAACGGAGGTACTGGACCCGACCAGGACCACCGCCCATGCTCAGGGAAGGCAGGTCATGGGACTAATTGCGGGGATATCCATCGGGGAGCCCAGCGGGGGGCCTGCGCATATCAGCGGAGGTGACGTCTGATGCGTCGGGGGAATCGACGACATCGAACTCTGGAACGGCTCGGCGCGGTCGCCGGGACGTTCCTGGTCATGGCATCGGTGATGCTCTCGACCGGCGCCGCCGTGGCATCCGCCGCGGACACCGGTGCCCGAGCGCCCGGTGCCTCGGTCGCGCCAAACGGCGCATGGACGGACCCGGACGGCGTCTTCGCCGACGGGGGCACCGTCGCGACGGCGCCAAGCAACAACGCCGACCAGGGCTATGCCTCGTTCGGCTTCTCCGTGCCCGGCGGCTCCATCATCGACGGGATCACCGTCGCCGCCGAGGCGATGTCCAGTGGATCGGCCTGTCGGCTCTCCGCGGCGCTGTCCGGTAGCGGTGGATCGGGCTTGACGAGCTTCAGGAATGCGACTCTGCCGACGAGCTTCGGCGTGGTCACGTTCGGCGGCTCGGCGGACACCTGGGGCCGGGTCTGGGATCCGACGCAGCTGACCGACGGCAACTTCAACCTGGTCCTGCGCAGCAGCGATCCGGGCTCCAACTGCGCCGGCACGGATACCACGTCGGTGGACTGGGTCACCGTCACGGTCACCTATCGGACCATCAAGAACGGCGGGGCCAACGCCGCGATCAGCAAGGGCGTCTGCAACAAGGCCGACTTCAACTTCATCATCGACATGTCCGGCTCGATCGGCGTCCAGGATGGCAAGCCGTCCAATCTGCCGCAGCTCCAGGCCGGGATCACCGACTTCGTCAACCAGTTCTCGGCTGCGGGTGGCGACGGCCTCTACTCCGGGACCCGCTTCAGTGGCACCAGCGCCACGACCATGACCACTGGCTACGACACACCGGCCTCGTTCAAGAGCAAGGTCGCAGCGCTGTCGAGCCCGAGCGGGACGACCCCGACCGCGACCGGCATCGACACCGGTGCCGCGAACGACAGCGGCGATCGCGCCGACGCACCGAACATCATGTTCGTGGTGACGGACGGCTCGCCGAACGTCCCGGGTGGCAGCCTCAGCGCGCCGCCCACATGGCTCCAGGCGGCCAACGCGGCCATCGACTCGGCTGACGCCGCACGCGGCGACGGCTACATCGTCGAGGCCGTCTACCTCAGCACCGCCGGCGACCCCGGTGACACGACCCTGCCCTTCTCCCCGGCCGGCGACGCCCAGTGGGCGGCGGCGGTGATGAAGGAGATCGGCGGCGGCCATTACTTCCCGGCGGACTTCAAGAACTTCGCCGACGACCTGTTCAAGGCCCTCAAGTGCGCGCCCCCGCCCACGGTCGACCTGACCAAGTCGGTGGACGACGACAGCAAGCCTGAGCCGGGCGGCACGTTCACCTTCACCCTGTCCATCAAGAACACATCCGACCACGAGGTCACCATCACTGCGCTGACCGACACGAACGCGCTGAGCGCGGAGTGCAAGGCGCTGGTCGGCAAGAAGCTGGCCGCTGGTGCGACCGTCGAGTGCTCGTACCAGGTCGATCACGACAAGATCGGGACCTACCCGAACACCGCCTCCGTCACCGTCAAGGACAGCGACGGCGGCACGGCCAGCGACACGGACGACGAGTCCGTCGAGGTGACCGACATCCTGCCCGACGTGACCCTTGTCAAGGGCGTCACGCCGGCCAGCCGACCGGAGCCGGGTGGTGTCTTCACCTACACCCTGACCATCACCAACCCGTCGAACGAGACCGTGACGATCACGGCGCTCACCGACGACAACGCCCTCAGCCAGGCCTGCAAGGACCTGGTCGGGACGACCCTTGTCCCCGGCGCGAGCACCTCGTGCACCTACACGGTCACGCGGACCGACGCCGGCACGTACCCGAACCAGGCCAAGGTCAGCGTCAGCGATGACGAGGGCAACAAGGCCTCCGATACCGACGACGAGTCCGTCACGGTGACCGACGTCAAGCCGACCATCACGGTCGACAAGTCGGCGACGCCGGCCAGCCGGCCGGAGCCGGGCGGCAGCTTCACCTACACGGTCAAGGTCACCAACACCTCCATCGAGTCGGTCACGATCAGCTCACTGGTCGACGACAAGTTCGGGAATCTGAACGGCAAGGGCTCGTGCGCCACAGGCACGTCGCTGGCGCCCGGTGCGTCCTACACATGCACGTTCAGTGGGAACGTGACCGGCAACGCCGGTCTGGAACACACCAACACCGTGACCGCCAAGGCCACCGACAACGAGGGCAACGAGGCCAAGGACGACGACGACGCGACGGTCACCCTGACCGACG
>CAYNGM010000155.1:0-5225 GCA_964396565.1 uncultured Anaerolineaceae bacterium
CCGGGAAGAACACCAGTGACGCCACGATCATCATCTTGGACAGCGGGCTCAGGACACCGAACCAGTTGTTCATGAGCGGGGCGAAGGCGATGATCGGGACCGCACTCGCCCCGATGGCCAGCGGCATGATCAGTTCCCTGGCCGTCACGAAGCGGGCCGTCAGTCCGGCCACGAACAGCCCGGCCAGCGTGCCGATGACCAGCCCACCCATCGCCTCGAACAGGGTCGCCGCTGCGGACGGCCCAAGAGGCCATTGACCGGACGACCAGTTGGCCATGAATGCTCCGGCGATGGCGGTCGGGGCGGGCAGCGGGATGCGCTGTTCCTTGATCGCACCGACGAGCAGCTCCCAGAGCACGATCGTGGCCACGAAGACGGCGACCGCGGGCAGGTACCAGCGGACCCTGCGCACAAGGCGCGACATCCGCGATGGACGACCGGGGTGCGCTGGACGCCCCGGGCGGGACGAGTCCGCCAGCGATGCAGACGCGGCGCCGACCGGCCCGGCCATCGTCACCCGACACCGCCCTCGGCAGCGACCCGGTCGATCGAGGCGACAGCGCCTTCGAGGTCATCTCGGGCCGGATCGCCGTCGCCGTCGCCGTCGCCCTCGCCCGAGCCACCGCGCCGGAGCGCCTCGCGCACGGCCGTGACGAGAGCGAAGTAGCGCGGCTCCTCTCGTGTCGCGATACCCCGCGGTCGCGGCAGATCGATGTCCACGATGTCGGTGATCCGTCCGGGCCGTGCGCTCATGACCACGACCCGCGACGACAGGAAGACCGCCTCCGGGATCGAGTGCGTGACGAATACGACGGTGATGCCGGTCGCCTCCCAGATCCGCAGCACCTCCTGGTTCATCCGTTCACGGGTCATCTCGTCGAGTGCGCCGAATGGCTCGTCCATCAGCAGGATCGACGGTTCGAAGGTCAGCGCACGAGCGATGGCCACGCGCTGCTGCATCCCGCCCGACAGCTGGTACGGGTGGTGGTGGAGGAAATCGCCGAGCTCGACCAGGTCGAGCATCTCCTTCGCCCGCGCGGTGCGCCTCGCGGCATCCCAGCCCATCAGCTCGAGCGGCAGCTTGACGTTGTCCTCGACGGTCCGCCAGTCGAACAGGACGGGCGCCTGGAAGACCATCCCGTAGTCGCGGTCGCCACGGGCGCGGCTCGCCGGCTTGCCGTTGATCTCGACCGTACCGCCGGTCGGCGCGATCAGGTCACCGATGACCCGCAGCAGCGTCGACTTGCCACACCCGGACGGGCCGATCAGCGAGACGAACTCGCCACGCCTGATGTCCAGGTCGATCCCGGACAGCGCGGTGGTGACCACGACGTCGTCGCGGGTGAACGTCTTCTCGATCCCGGCGATATGGACGACCGTCGGCGCCACATCCGGGGTGGGGGCCGCTGGCGGTGCGGGATCGGTCATCGCGGCTCGACTCTCCTGTCGTGCATATCAGCCCTCCGCGCTGCCCGGCCGATCGCGCAGGACGATCAACTCGACGACGCGGATGAGCGCGAAGAAGACGATGCCCAGGGCCGCCGATACGAGGATCGCCCCCCACAGCTTCTCCGGGCTGGTGATGTATGCCTGGTTGAAGTTGATGATGGCGCGCCCAAGACCCTCCGGGATGCCGCCCGGCCCCTCGCCGATGATCGCCCCAACGATGGCCGCCGTGGCCGCGATCTTGAGCGCCGTGAACAGGTATGGCAGCGAGGCCGGCAGGCGGACCTTCCAGTAGGTCGACCAACGCGTGGCAGCGTACGAGCGCATCAGTTCGAGGGCCCGTGGATCCGGTGAGCGGAGACCGCGGATCATCGCGATGGTCACCGGGAAGAAGGTCAGGTACGTGGCGATGATGACGACGCTTGCGACACTCGGCCCGAAGGCATAGACGACCATCGGGGCGAGCGCGACGATGGGGATCGTCTGACTGGCCACCACGTACGGGACGAAGGCACGCTCCGTCAGCCGGAAGTGGACGAACACGGTGGCCAGCACGAGACCCAGGACGGTGCCCACGATGAATCCGATCGCCGCCTCACGCCACGTGTAGAAGGACGCACCGACCAGATAGGCGAGGAGTGTCTCGTCGGTCCCGCGCTGGACGGGCTGGAGCAGGACCGCCCCGATGTTGAACCAGTGGGGCAGGTTCAGGTCGTTGGCGAACGCCCACCGGAACGGCGGGTCCCAGATGACCGCGGCACCAGGTGCGGCACCGATCCCACGCCACGGCACACCGCCAAGGAACTTGACACCTTCCCAGACGATCAGGAGGGCCGCGAAGAACGCGATGAGCACGAAGGCGCGCCGCGTCGATGAGCGTCGCGCCGGCCCGTCTGCCCGGGTGCCGACGGACGCTCCGCCGCCTCCCGATGCCGCGGCGACGCTCGCTATCGCGCTCAGCCTGCGACCGCCTGGTCGGCCAGATCGAGTGCAGCGTCGATGATCTCGAAGCCCTCGGCCAGCTCCGCCTCCGTGATGCACAGCGGCGGGTTGGTGTGGATCGAGTTGTTGGCGATCATCGCGTACAGGCCATGGTCGCGGAAGTACTTCCCGACCGCCTTCATCTCGTCCGACGAGCCGTTGAACGGTGTCAGCGGCGTCCACGGATCGCGCGATCGCACGAGGTCCAGGATCCCGAACAGGCCAAGGTTGCGGTGCGCGCCGACCGACGGATGCCTGGCGGCCAGTCGTTCGTGGTGCTCGCGCATGACCGGCCCCATGCGCGCCGCGCGCTCGATCAGCCCGTCCTCCTCGTAGACACCGATCGTGGCCAGCGCCGCGGCCAGCGAGACCGGGTGCGACGAGTAGGTCAGCCCGCCGTAGAACATCTTCGACTCGAAGATCTCGGCGATGTGCTGACGCATCGCGACTGCCCCCAGCGGCAGGTACGACGAAGTCAGCCCCTTGGCCATGGTCATGAGGTCGGGCACGACGTCCCAATGATCCACCCCGAACCAGCGCCCGGTCCGACCGAAGCCGGCCATCACCTCGTCGCAGACCATCAGGATCCCGTGGCGGTCGCAGATCTCGCGGACCCCCTCGAGGTAGCCATCCGGCGGGATCAGGATCCCGTTCGTTCCCACGATCGTCTCGAGGAAGACCGCGGCGATGGTGTTGGGGCCCTCGTAGCGGATCACGTCCTCAAGACCCTGGAGGCTCTCGCCGGCCGGGCGCGGTTCGGCCTCGCCCCAGCGGTGCGTGTCCGGATAGCGGACGACACCCACGAGTCCCGGTTCGTTGGCCCACCGACGCGGGTCGCCGGTCAGGGTCATCGCGCCCATCGTCGCGCCGTGGTACGACCGATAGCGGGCAAGGACCTTGTAGCGGCCGGTGACGTGGCGGGCGAACTTCATGGCGTTCTCGACCGCCTCCGCGCCACCGAGCGTGAAGAACACCTTGTCGAGGTCGCCCGGCAGGATCTCCGCCAGCTTGGCCCCCAGCCGTGCCCGGATCTCGGTCGCGAACGCCGGCTGGACGTACTGGAGTTTCGTCGCCTGCTCGTTGATGGCATCGATGACGCGGCGATCGCCGTGTCCGATGTTCACCGACATCAACTGGCTGTTGAAGTCAAGGATCCTGCGCCCCTCAGGCGTGTAAAGCCAGACGCCCTCGGCGCGATCGATGGCGATCGGGTCGAGCGCCCCCTGCACCGACCACGAGAAGAAGGTGTGCTTGCGGCTGAGCGCGACGACCTCGTCGCTGGTCATCGTTCCAGGGGCCGTGTCGATACCCATGATGTCTCCTCCTGGCGTCCACCGGACGCTCCACCGGATTACAGCACATCCGGCCACGTCGGCGAAGACTCGCGCGCCATCGACCCATCAGACGGTCGGGACGATGACCCTCAGGGCGCCTGGCTCGAGCCAGGTCTCCAGCCAGCCGGGTGGATGGGCGTCACCATCGGTCTGGATCGGCTGCGTCGGGTCCGACTCGATACGGACCTTCGCGACCGATCGCCTGATGACCGAGCCATCGAGCTCGCCAGTCCGCAACAGCAGGTCGGCCGCCCCCCGTACGCCCGACACGATGTCGCGCCCGCCCACCACCAGCAGGTCGAGGCGCCCGTCCGCGGGATCGATCCGCTCGCGAGGCCCGATGTGACCCGGCACGATCTCGCCGGCGTTGACCACCAGGACGAGAAGCCCGACCACCTCGAATGTGGAGTCGTCGGCGGTGATCCGGAACGTCGCCGGGGTAAGCCTGATCACCTCGCGGATGGCCGCACCGACATACGCCCCGAAACGCAGACGCCGCTTCCATTCGTGCTCCGCTGCGGCCATCACCCGGGCATCGAACCCGGAACCGCACCCGACGATGAACGGGCCTTCGTGCTCATCGCCGTCGAGCGTTCCCCAGCGGGCCCGCCCGAGATCGAGCTGGCGCGTCGATCCGCCGCGGATGGCCTCAAGGGCGCTACCCATCCCACCGATCCGCAGCGTCCGAGCAAGGACGTTGCCGGTCCCGCCCGGGACGATGGCCAGCGGGATGTTCGTCCCGGCCACGGCCGCGGCGGCTTCCCTGACGGTGCCGTCCCCGCCGGCCGCCACCACCAGGGGGCGCCCGGTCGGGTCGCGCAGAGCGGCCAGCGCCTCGGCATGGCTCCCGTCCACCCAGTCCGGGGTCGTGCCGTAGCGTCGTTCGAGGAGAGACTCGAGGTTCGCACGGAGACGATCGCGAGTGGCGACATCGTGCAGCCGGGAGGCTCGCGCGTTGACGATGACGAGCGGCCGCCGCCCCTGGCTCGCGTCGGCTGATACCACGGGCTGATGCTACCCGGTGCGCACGAGCCCCGGATACCGGCGCGCGCATGCCGATGGGCATGCCGCCGCGAGAGGGCATGCCGCCGCGAGCGTGATCCGACGATGACCGCTAGACTGCGCCGCGCCGACCGAACATCGGGCCACACAGGACACGAAAACCGAAGAGCCTCCGCTCGCACGGCATCGTCGCCGGCACAGGCTGCGCCCGGCGTGGCCCGCCCGGACCCTGGCCCCCACGGTCCCCCATCGTCTCTGATCGACGTGCGCGCGTGGCTCACGTCCATCGCCATCGCGCCCCATCGCGATGCGTTGGCAGGAAGGAGCACATTGCGTACGCCACGAATGGGCGCACGAGCGTTCATCCCCGCGGCCCTTGTCGGGGCCGTCCTGCTCAGCCTCGCCCCGGCCGCCACGAGCATCTATATCGGCGACGGCAAGGCGATCAACACGCTGACCAGG
>CAYNGM010000155.1:5235-5611 GCA_964396565.1 uncultured Anaerolineaceae bacterium
CTCTCCCCGGCCGTCACCGGCCCCGTCGCCGCATCCGAGCCGAAGACAGAGGCAGAGCAGATCATCGCCATCGCACGGAAGCAGATCGGTGACCCCTGGCGTCGCGGTGCGACCGGCCCGCGAGCATTCGACTGCTCCGGCCTCGTGATCTACGCCTTCCGCAAGGCGGGCGAGGCGAAGGTCGTCGGTGCGGGCGACTATCGCTCTGCTCGCGCCCTGTATCGATGGTTCAAGGGCCGCGGTCTGGCCGATCGCAAGGATCCCAAGCCCGGCGACCTCGTGATCTGGGGTCGCGGGACCCACGTCGGCATCTACATCGGCAGCGGCAAGGCGATCAGCACGCTGACCAGGGGTGTGCGGATCCACACGGTCCACG
>CAYNGM010000156.1:0-5598 GCA_964396565.1 uncultured Anaerolineaceae bacterium
GAGGCGATCGAGGGCTTCAAGGCACTCGATGTCGCACCCGAGACCGTGGTCTTCACGAGGACCGCGGACATGCGCTACATCGGTCAGTTCCACGAGGTCGAGATCGACGTGACCAGGGGCGAGGTGACCGATGCCACCATCACCGCCGCGATCGAGGAGCTGCACGCCAGGCACGAGCGGCTGTACACCTTCAACATGCCCTGGCAGGGCGTCGAGTTCCTGACCTTCCGGGTCCGGGCGACCACGCCGCGCGTGCCGTTCGAGACACGCCGCGTGGCGGAGCTCGAGGGCGATGCAAGTCGGGCCCTCAAGCGCCGCCGCACCTGCTGGTTCGATGGTGTCGCCGTGGACACTCCGGTCTACGACGGCGCGCTGCTGGGCGCGGGAGACACGCTCGAGGGTCCGGCCATCATCGAGGAGACGACCACGACCGTGGTCATCCCCAGCCGCTACGACCTGGCCGTCGATGCCGGCCGCAACTACATCCTGACCCGCCGGGCTGGCGTCGTCGACAACGTGCCGGGGATGCGTCTCGAGGCACTCGCAGGAGGTCGCTCGTGAGCACCACCGACCGGGCCATCGACCCGATCACCCTCTCGACGGTCTGGCACGGCTTCCAGAGCGTCGGCCGCGAGATGCGCCACGTCATCGACCGGACCGCCCAGAACTACCTGATCGCCCAGCTCCACGACATGGCCGCCGGGCTGTGGGACGTCCAGGGCCGGACCATCGCGGTCCCCGAGGGACCGACCTCGATGTTCCTCTCGCAGGGCTTCACGGTGAAGTACATCCTCGACCAGTTCGGGGTCGAGAACCTGCACCCGGGCGACGTGATCCTGTGCAACGACCCGTACAAGGGCTACTGCAACCACCTGCCCGACTGGGGCTTCTTCCGCCCGATCTTCTACAAGGATGAGCTGCTGTTCATCGCCCTGACGCGCGGTCACCAGCTGGACACCGGCGGTTCGTTCCCCGGTGGCTACTTCCCCAACGGTTACGACATCCACGCGGAAGGGATCATGATCCCGCCGATCAAGATCTACGACCGCGGCGTAGAGCGCACCGACGTCCTGGAGCTGATCTGGAACAACGTGCGCTGGCCAGAGGGCGTCAAGATCGACAACTACGCCCTGATGGCCGCCCTCAAGGTGGCCGAGAACCGGATCGTCGCGATGCTCGACAAGTACGGCCGCGACAACGTCCTCGAGTGCGTCGAGGAGATGCTCGACCGCATGGAGAACAGCGTCCGTGGCCAGCTCTCGGGCGTCCAGGACGGTACGTTCTCGGGCGAGTCGTCCACCGACGACGACGGCACCGTGCTCGACGAGAACGTCACGGTCCGCTGCGACGCGACGATCAAGGGCGACGAGCTCATCCTCGACTTCAGCCGCAGCGACGGCCTGCGCAAGGGCTTCGTCAACTGCACCTACTCATCGACCTTCAGCCGCGCGGTCGCCGGCTCGTTCCTGTACTTCGACCCGGCCTTCTCCGAGTTCCACAACGAGGGCTCGATGCGGCCGATCACGGTCATCGCCCCGGAGGGCACCTGCGTCAACGCGACGTACCCGGCGACCGTCGGCGGCTCGCCGGTCAACGTCGGCACGCAGGTCCTCGAGGCCACCGTCAACGCGCTGTCCAAGGCGATGCCGGACAAGGCGGTCGCCGGCTGGGGCCGTCGTCGCGGGCATTACCTCGCTGGCGTCGATCCGCGGACCGGCGAGCGCTACGTCCAGACGACCACCGATGCGGATGGCGGCTCAGGTGCCGTCTCCGGCTTCGACGGCTTCGAGGGCGCGATGGGCATGTCCGGTCTGGGCTCCATCCAGCGTGGCTCGGTCGAGGAGATCGAGATCCGCTTCCCGTGGCGCACGGTCAAGTGGCACTTCCTGCCCGACCTGTCGGGTGCCGGCGAGTGGCGCGGCGGCTCGGGCATGGCCTGGGAAGTGATCAACCTGGGCACGGACGTCAACGCCGCGACCGGTTCATCCGACGGCGATCTGACCCAGCCGCCAGGCGCCCTTGGCGGTCAGCCCGGTCCGCTGTCGCACATGTACATCCGCCGGGGCGAGGAGCGCACCCACGCCCAGACCCACCGGATGGTGCAGGTCCTCAACGGCGACATCCTGGGCAAGGTCTCCGGTGGTGGCGGCGGGGTCGGCGACCCGGCCCGGCGTGATCCGGCGGCCGTACTCGACGACGTCCGCAACGAGTTCGTCACACTCGGTGCCGCGCGCGATACCTACAAGGTGGTCATCGACGAGGTGGCGATGAAGGTCGACGAGGCGGCAACGGCCGCGCTGCGCGCCACCGCCGGGACGTCTGCCGGATGACGGACGCGGTCCACCTTCCGGTCGCCGAGGCGATCGACGCCGAGGTCGGACGGGCGCTGCTCGCCCGGATGTGGCTGATCAGGGCCTTCGAGGAGAAGGCGTCCGAGCTGTACGCAAAGGGTCGGATCAAGGGTCTCCTCCACCTCGGTATCGGCCAGGAGGGCAGCGCGGTGGGTGCGATCAGCCAGCTCGCACCCGGTGACCGCGTGTTCGGTGGGCACCGCGCCCATGCCCATGCCCTTGCCAAGGGCGCCGACCCGGTCAGGTTGCTCGCAGAACTCGCCGGCCGAACGAACGGCTACTGCGGCGGCAAGGGCGGTTCGATGCATATCGCCGCCCGCGACGTCGGCTTCGCCACCGCGACCGGCATCGTCGCCGGCAACCTGCCGCTCGCTCTCGGCGATGCCTGGGCGGCGACGCTGGAGGGTGCTGACCGGGTCGCGGTCGTCTTCCATGGCGACGGCGCCGGCCAGGCAGGTTCGTTCCACGAGTCGCTGAACATCGCCAGCCTGTGGCGGCTGCCCATCGTGTTCGTGTGTGAGAACAACGGCTACGCCGAGTTCACGCCGCTATCGGCGCACACCAAGGTGGAGCGCCTGGCCGAGTACGCAGGCGTCTATGGGATCCCGGCCAGCACCGTGGACGGTAACGACGTGTTCGCGGTTCACGCCGCGATGGGCGATGCCGTCGCGCGTGCCCGGCGCGGCGAGGGGCCGACCTTCGTCGAGGCCCTGACCTACCGGCTGCGCGGACACTACGAGGGCGACCCGGCGAAGTACCGGGAGCTTTCGGAGCTCGCCGACTGGAAACAGAAGGACCCGATCGCGCGGTTCGAGACGGGCCTTGCCGAGCGCGGGCTGATCGATGAGGCCGGTGCCGCTGAGATCGCGACCGCCGCAAGATCGCGCATCGAGGCTGCCGCAGAGGCGGCCCTCGCCAGCCCGGTCCCGGGTCCGGACGACCTGATCCGTGATGTGACAGCGGCCGGGGCGCGGACCACGGGGAGGGACGGACGATGACCGAGATGCGCATGATCGACGCCATCCGGGCCGCCCTCGACGAGGCGCTGGCGGCCGACCCGACCGTCTGCCTGCTCGGTGAGGACATCACCCTGGGTGGTCCGTTCGGGGCGACCAAGGGGCTCGTGGACACCTACGGCGAGGACCGCGTTCGCAACACGCCGATCAGCGAGGCGACCATCATGGGTCTCGCCATCGGTGCGGCGATGGCCGGCCGACGACCCGTCCTCGAGATCATGTTCATCGACTTCATGACCCTGGCCATGGACCAGCTGGTCAACCACGCGGCGAAGTTGCGCTACATGACCGGCGGTCAGTACTCCATCCCGCTCACGGTGCGTGTCCAGGGCGGCGCCGCAGGTGGCATGGGTGCCCATCACTCGCAGAGCCTGGAGGCGTGGTTCACCCACATCCCTGGCCTTACCGTCGTGGCCCCGTCGAACGCCGCCGACGCCAAGGGCCTGCTGACGGCCGCTATCCGGTCCGACGACCCGGTCATCTTCCTCGAGCATCGCGGTCTGTACTGGGCCAAGGGCGATGTCCCCGACGGCGATCACGTGGTACCGATCGGTTCGGCACGCATCGCACGGCCCGGCCGCGATGTCACGATCGTCTCGTGGTCGCGGATGGTCACGACCGCTCTCGAAGCGGCGGGCCGGCTCGCGACCGACGGCATCGAGGCCGAGGTCATCGACGCGCGGAGCCTGCTGCCACTCGACCTTGATACGGTGGTCGGCTCGGTGGAGCGCACCGGGCGCCTGGTCGTCGCGAGCGAGGCGGTCACGACCGGCGGCCTGGGTGGCGAGATCGCCGCCAGCGTGGGAGCAGCCGCGGCGGGATCGCTGCGAGCACCGATCGAGCGTGTCGGCGCACCGTTCGTGCCGGTCCCCGCGGGACCCGATCTCGAGGCCATGTTCATCCCGTCCGCCGACGACATCGTCGCGGCCGTCCGGCGCGCGACCGGGGCCACCGCCCCTGCCGTTGCCGCGAGCACCGCATCCACCACGACCGCCAGCTGATCGGAGGCACCATGCTGCCCGACCTTCCCGCCACCGAGCTCGTCGCGCAGCTGCGCACCATGCTCCGGATCCGCCGGTTCGAGGAGGCTCTCATCAAGCTTTCCGCGGACCACGACATCGGTCATTTCCACGTCTACATCGGCCAGGAGGCGACCGGTGTACCGGCACTCGCCCGGCTGGAGGCCGGCGACGTCGCTTACACGACCCACCGCAACCACGGACACCTGATCGCGCGTGGCGTTTCCCCGGCCCTCATGCTCGCCGAGATCCTGGGCAAGGCGACCGGCATCAACAAGGGCAAGGGCGGCACACTCCACCTGGCCTCGATCGAGCACGGCTTCCCGACGACGTCCTCGAGTGTGGGTGGGCCCCTCCCGATCGCGGTCGGTTCGGCCTTCGCGTTCAAGGAGCTCGGCCAGGACCGGGTCAGTGTCTGCCTGTTCGGTGACGGCGCACTCGAGGAGGGAGCCTGGCACGAGTCGGCGAACATCGCCGCGATGCGCGGGGTCCCGGTCATCTTCCTGTGCGAGAACAACAGCCTCGAGGCCCTCGGCCAGAAGGCCAACGAGTACCCCTCATCCACCCTGGCCGCGGTCGAACTGACCGACCTCGTGCGTCCGTTCGGGATCCCCTTCGAGGTCGTCGATGGCACCGATCCGCGGGCCGTGGACGAGGCGATGGCCAGGGCGATCGAGCGCGCACGCTCAGGCGGCGGGCCCACCTTCCTCGAGACGCGGACCGTGCGCTGGCCCGGCAACCGACCGCTCTGGCCGCAGCTGCTGACCGGCGAGACGGATGTCGCGATGGCCTGGGATGCGTCGCGGGTCCGCGACGACTATCGGGCGTGGCACGAGCGCCAGGACGGGCTGCTCCGCTACATCGGCGATCTCGTCAACGCCGGTGCGATCACGACCGACGAGGTCGAGACGATCGACGTCGAGGCGCGCGCAGAGATGGCAGCCGCGGTGACGTTCGCGCTCGAGAGCCCGTATCCGAAGCCGGAAGAGGCGCTCGAACATGTCTTCGCCTGAGTCGGTCGTGTCGGCCGCGCCCTCGCCGGCAGGGTCCGACGGGCCACACCCCGAGGCGACCTATGCCGACGGGATGGCCCGCGGCCTGACCGAGGTCCTGAGCGGCGACCCGACCGTCCGCCTGATGGGCCAGTACTTCTTCGGACTGACGAAGCATCGCACCCTGACCGTCGGGATCCGCGAACGCTTCCCCGATCGA
>CAYNGM010000157.1:0-5570 GCA_964396565.1 uncultured Anaerolineaceae bacterium
CGATAGGGCGTGGCGAGGCTGGCGTCGGGTTCTGACATGGCGGCCGTATCGTAGCGGCTCGGACGTCCGCGCTCCGGCTCGATATCGAAGGAAGACCCTCAGGGATCGATGATCAAGGGGCGCTGAAGCTCGATGGTGAAGGCATCCGTGTCAGGGATTGATGGCCGGGACATCACGACTGCGTAGACGACGCGCCCTGTATCACAGCCCGGCCGCGGGTCGGGTGTGATCACGACTCCGCCGTCGTTTGTGAGCATGCTGAACGTGAACCCACGCTCGCAGACTGTCCCGATCCACGTGAGCAGGATCTCGTGCGGTCCCAATGTGACGACGCTGTCATCGTTGTCACCGTCGATCGCCGCACTACCCATCGACTGTTGTGCCGCGGTAGCCTGCTGCAAGGTCATGTCAGCAGTTCCTGCGCCCGTCAAGCGAACGGGCATCGTGGATCCGTCGGACTGGCGGTACTCGATCGTCTCATCGCCGATGGGCGAAGGAACCGGCGTATCTTCCGGTTTCGCGGTGGCTTGACTCGGTCCCGCTGTGGGTGGAGCTGGCGAAGCCGTGAACAGTTCATCGCCAACTGAGCGGGTCGGTCCTATCTGCGGGGAAGCACAGGCTGCGACCACTAAGCCGATGAGGGCGAAGGCGGACGGCCTGCGATTTCGTCGGCGCTCCGCGCCCATCCGACCCGACCCCCTAGCACCTGGGTCGAAGGCGCCCCTGGGGGCAGGCCGGCCACCTCCGGAGTCCGTCATGGATCAGTGATAGATCGTCACATCAGGGCGTGACGAGGCTGGCGTCGGGTTCTGACATGGCGGCCGTATCGTAGCCGGTCGGGTCAGGGCAGTCGCAGCCGCGTCGGGACGTTCCAGCCGATCAGCTCGCAGCCCAGTTGGTGGGGCGAATCCTCGCCGGGCGTGCACTCCCGACAGCCCCACGGCGTCAAGCCACCCTCATCGGGCAGATAGGTCAGGTCGCACGCGTTCAGGGTCGGATCGCAGTCCCGATGGTGGCAGTCGTGATCGCAGTACAGCCAGTGCGCACAGGTGCACACGGCATCTGCCGACGGTGCGCGCAGGATGCTGGCCGGGAAGGGCCCTGGATCCATCATCGATCCGAACTCCGGACGAACTGCGGTTCCCTGACCCGGATTCTCTCCCGGTCGTCAATCCCGGTCGTCGATCCGGATGGATGGCTCAGAGCTTGCGCAGCCGCCAGATCGACTCGGCAGGCCAGCGACGAGCCCAAGCGAGCGTCTCCGCATCGCGGTAGGAGCTCGTGGCGTCCTCCGGAGGTCGCGGCTCGATGAGGTCCTCGACCACGAGTCCATTGGCACGGAACAGCCGGATCCAATCCCCGTAGCCCAGGTTGAAGACGAGCTCGCCGTCGTCCTCGATCACATGCATCCCGAAGTAGTCGCCGACCAGGCGGTCGCCGGCGTGCTCGGACCCGATCGACCAGCACAGCGTCTCCAGCGTCGACCCGTGGCTGAACGCGAACAGGCCGCCCGGCCGCAGCAGCCGCGCGGCCTCCGGCACGGAACGGTACGGATCGCTGAACGTCATCGCCCCGTGATCACAGAACACGATGTCGAACGACCCATCTGGCAGGGGCACGGCTTCAGCGCTGGCGTGGACGAGCGGGAAGTCGACCCCCGCCTCGGCCATGAGCCGCCGCGCGTGCTCGAGCTGGCGCGACGACAGGTCGAGTCCGGTCATGCGGGCGCCCGCCTTCGCAAGGGCGATCGACCATTGGGCGGCCCCGCACCCGAACTCGAGGATGTCCTTGCCAGCGACGTCGCCAAGGATCAGCAGCTCAGCCTCGGGGATCTGCCAGACCCCCCATGCCCGTCCGGTGCTCGCGGCCAATTGTCCGCCGTGACGAGCCTGGTACTGATCGCTGTACGCATCCCACGAAGCCTGGTTCTGTCGTTCGTGGTCGCTCAGTCCGTCCACGACCTTCAGTCCTCCCCTACCCCATGGCGATGGGCCGCGTGCGCCCGCGCGACCTCACGGACCAGATCGTCAAGCGACACGATCTTCTGGGTGCCGGACTGGAGATCCTTGAGCTGGACCGCTCCCGACTCGAACTCGTCGCCGACGATGATCGCGAAGTGCGCGTGCTCCTTCGCCGCTGACTCGAGTTGCTTGCCGAGCTTGCGCTGGCCGAGTTCCGCCCGTGCCGCGATGCCCGCCCCTCGCAGATCCGTGGCGACCCGCAGTCGGGCCGCGGTGTCGCCCGGGTCGGCGCCCACCACTACGGCAGTCGGCGACGGGCTGCTGACACCGGACACCGTCGATCCCTGGTCGGCCAGTGCCAGGAGCAGCCGATCAAGCCCGATCCCGAAGCCGATCCCCGGTGTGGGTCGACCGCCCAGAAGCTCCACGAGGCCGTCGTAGCGTCCGCCACCGCCAAGTGCCTGTTGCTGGCCCTCCCGGCCGGCGACGTAGAACTCGAATGCGGTCCGGGTGTAGTAGTCGAGCCCGCGGACGAGCGCCGGCTCGAGTCGATAGGGGACGCTGATGGCATCCAGGTGCGCCCGGACCGATGCGAAATGGGTCGCACACTCCTCGCACAGGTGATCGGTGATACGCGGTGCCTGGGCGTTGAGCGCTGCCATCGCCGGGTCTTTCGAGTCGAGCAGCCGCAGGACATTGCGCTCCAGGCGACCGCTTTCGGTCGCCGGAAGTTCAGCCGCGTGTACCCGGTAGTAGTCGGTCAGTGCGCGGACGTACGCAGGGCGACAGACCCCGTCGCCGATCGAGTTCAGGAGTACCTCGACGCCCACGAGGCCGGCGTCACGGTAGACGCGGAGGCCGAGTTCGATGATCTCTGCATCGATGGCGGGGCCGGGATCACCGATCGCCTCGATGTCGAACTGGACGAACTGGCGGTAACGGCCCGCCTGCGGGCGGTCGGAGCGGAACATCGGGCCGGTCATCGAGAGCTTCACGGGCTGCGGCCAGGTCTGCATCCCATGCTGGATGTACGCCCGGACGATGCCGGCAGTAGGCTCCGGCCGGAGGGACCACGATTCGGACTCCTCGGTCCGTGGTGCGAGCCTGAAGAGCTCCTTCTCGACTATGTCGGTGACCTCGCCTACCCCACGCTCGAACACCCCGGTCTGCTCGAACAGCGGGGTCTCGATACGGCGATAGCCATAGCGCTCGGCGAGATCGGCGACGAGCCGCTCGAGCCTTGTCCAGGCTGGCGTCTCGGTCGGGAGGAGGTCGCGGGTGCCGCGGGCGGCCTTGAAGGTGGGCGTCACGCCCCGGATTCTAGACGGGGTGACTGGTCGAGCTCGCCGCTGAAGAACTCGAGGGCGGTCTTGGTCTTCGTCTGCTGCGCCCCGCCGATGACGACGCCGCGCTGGGACAGGTAGATGCGCGCCTCGGCGGCCACCTGGAACGTCTCGGTCGGGAGGCACTTGGTCGAGAGCTCGAGGATCCGGCTGCCATCCGGGTACAGCCAGAACTCGGCCACCAGCGGACGGCCGAGCTCCTCGGCGTCGAACTTGCCCTTGAGCACGAATGTCGGTCCGAGCGGCACGAGATGGTCGAGCAGCAGGCCCTCCGGCGCATGGGCGTCGTAGAAGGCGCGCTGTTCCTTGGTGAACAGCTTGCGCAGGGGCTGCTCTCCGGCTACCGCGTCCCTGATCTCCAGTCCCGTCGAGCGGCCCTTCATCGACCCGGAGCAGACGAAGCCGCCGGGCATCAGGTCCACCTCCACGTTGAAGGCAGCCGAGCGCCTGACCTCGTCCGGCAGATCGTCGGGCACGACCGGACGAAGCTTGACCACGGTGTCGCCGCGGCCTCCCTGGATCCGTCGAGCGCGGACCACGATGCCGGCCTGGTTCAGACGCAGGTCCGGGGTGTCGAAGAAGAAGACCTGACGCGGTTGCGCCTCGACTGGATCGATCGGCAGGCCACGGAGCGTGGCGCGGTGCTCGGTCTGCGGTACGGTCACCTTGAGTTCGACCGAGTCCGACCCCTTCAGCAGACGCAGGACCTCTGTTAGCTGCTCGTCTGTCAGCCGCGGAGCCGTATCGGACCCGTCAGGCGATGGCTTTGCCGTCGCGGCCCTACTGACCATCACACCAGCCCTCCTCTACGAGACCAGGCCCGTCTGGTTGCCCATCAGCCCAGATCGCGCTGGACGTTGATTACGTCCTTGAGGTTCTCGAGTCGGCTCATGACCTTGGCCAACTGCGCGACGGAGTGTACCTGCAGCGTCGCCGTGACGATAGCGGTGTGGTCCGCCGCGACGCCCACCTGGGCGGCGACGATGTTGACCTTGTTCTCGGCCACGACCTGGGTTATGTCGGACAGGAGCCCGGTCCGGTCGTAGGCCTCGACGCGGATGGCGATCGGGTAGGTCTGGGTCGGCTCGGCCTCCCATTCGACCTCGATCAGGCGGCTGACCTCGCGTTCGTTGAGCACGGTCGGGCAGCTTTGCAGGTGAACGGTCACCCCCTTGCCCCTGGTGATGAAGCCGACGATCGGGTCCCCCGGGATCGGATGACAGCAACGCGCGAAGCGCACGAGCAGGTCGCCGACGCCCTTGACCCTGACGCCACCGGTCCGGGCGAGCAGCTGGGGCGGGGCGACGGTCGGCAGCTGGCTCTGCCCGTCATCGACCACTCCGAGACGCATGACCACGGCCTGGGCACCGACCGCGCCATAGCCGATGGCGGCGTAGAAGTCATCGATGGTCTCGTAGTTGAAGGCGCGGGCCACGTCACCGATGCGCTCCGCGCCGACGGCCGAGATGGACGTCCGGGCGAGCCTGCGCAGCTCACGCTCGAGTGACTCCCGCCCATGGACGATGTTCTCGTCGCGGTCCTTGCGCTTGAACCATTGGCGGATCTTCTCGCGGGCGTGGCTGGTCCTGACCACGTTTAGCCAATCGCGTGACGGGCCGTGCTCGCCCTTGGTCGTGACGATCTCGACGATGTCGCCGTTGCGGAGGCGCGAGTCGAGCGGGACGAGGCGGTTGTTGATCTTGGCCCCGATGGTGCGATGACCGACATCGGTGTGGATGCGGTAGGCGAAATCGAGCGGTGTGGCGCCCGCCGGGAGGTCCTTGATGTCCCCCCTCGGGGTGAACACGAAGACCTGGTCCTGGAAGATGTCGAGCTTGATGCCCTCGACGAACTCGGTCGCGTCCGACTCGGAGACGTCGCGTTGCCAATCCATGAGCTGACGCAGCCAGGCGAGCTTGGCGTCGTACTCCCGATCCGACTTGGACCCCTCCTTGTAGCGCCAGTGAGCGGCGATGCCGACCTCCGAGACCTGGTGCATCTGGTGGGTCCGGATCTGGATCTCGAGCGGTTTGCCGTCGAGCGCGATCACCGCGGTATGGAGGGACTGGTAGAGGTTGTTCTTGGGGACCGCGATGTAGTCGTCGAACTGCCCCGGGATCGGCCGCCACAGGCTGTGAACGATGCCGAGCGCGGCGTAGCAGTCGCGGACCTCGTCGACGAGCAGGCGAATGGCGTAGACGTCATAGATCTCGCCGAACTCGGCGCCCTTGCGCTGCATCTTCTTCCAGATGCTGTAGATGTGCTT
>CAYNGM010000158.1:0-2959 GCA_964396565.1 uncultured Anaerolineaceae bacterium
GACCCCAAGCCGACGAAGCAGCCGGCGCTGGACCTGGCCCTCGCCGTCAAGGAGGGTGCGATCCAGATCAAGTGGAGCACCTGCGAGGCAGATGGCGCCGAGTACTACAAGGTCGTGCGCTCATCCGACTCGACCGTGAAGTGGCCACTCGGCGATGGGGACGACCTGATCGCGGTGGTCGAGATCGGTGGGACACCAAAGGCCCAGGATGAGAAGGCTCCCGCCGGCAAGAAGGCCTGGTATCGAGTCTTCTGCGTCCGTTCGACCGATGCCGGCTACAAGGTCCTGGCCGCAAGCGAGACGGGTTCGATCGTCGCGCCCGAGGAGGATCCCGAGCCCACGCCAAAGCCCACACCCGAGCCCTACGCGATGTGGATCGAGGCGGGCCAGGATGGCGGCGCGGTGCACCTGAGCTGGGAGGCCTGCGAGAGCGACGGGTTCAGCCACTATCGGATCCTGCGCAAGTCGGACGGCGGGACGGACGTCATCGCCGAGGTCGATGATCGGACCACGACCAGCTACGTCGACGATGCCGTCGAGCCCGGCGTGACCTACAAGTACGCCGTCCAGGCGAAGGCCAAGATCGACGGTCAGTGGGTCCTGCTCGGGACGACCGAGTGGGTCGCGGTCACCGTCGAGTAGCCGGTCGGACGCGAAGGATCGGGGATGGACGGGTGGCTCACGTGGACCCCTCCCGAACGGTACTGCTGGCCGGTGGCCGGACCGTCCGTCCCTGCCCACCATCGGTGACCGGATGGGACCCGATGCCAGCACCAGCCCACGAACGGACCAGACCCGGGAGCGCGCCCTCGTCGAGCGTGCCCGGGTCGATCCGGCTGCGTTCGGCGAACTGTACGACCAGTATCTGCCACGGATCCACGGCTTCATCGCCCGACGCGTCGGTGACCCGGCCGTGGCGGAGGACCTGACCGCGATGACCTTCGAGCGTGCTCTGGTCGCGGTCCGCGGCGGTGAGTTCCGCAACGATGCCTTCGGTGGCTGGCTCTTTCGGGTCGCCGCGAACGCCGTGGTCGATCACGTACGCCGCTCACGACGGACGGTGCCGTTCGGCCGATCTCTGTCATCCGGTCGACGTGCCACGGACGGCGGTCCGGACCGCGGCGACGAGTCGATGATCGGCGACGAGCGGGCAGAGCGCGCCTTGACGAGCGCCCTCGATCGCGACGTCCTGCAGCGTGCCCTCGGACGTGTGTCGGCCGGGCATCGACGCCTGCTGGTCCTGCGCTACCTCGATGGCCTCGGGACCGACGAGCTGTGCGCCGTCCTGGACTGCTCGCCCTCCACCCTGGCCGCCCGTCACCACCGTGCGCTTCGAGCGGTCCGAGGAGCGCTTGCCGGGGAGTCGAGCGATGTGGCCTGACGACGAGCGGCTGATCCCGTACCCGAACGGTCGGCCCGAGCCTGAGATCGAGGCGATCGCCGCTGCACTGGCCGCTGCCGGCGAGCGCGCCGGCGCCTCTCGCGGACTCCGTCCATCGCGGACCTTGACCGCCGACCTGCGGGCATCGCTGCTGGCCGCCTACCCGGTGACGGGAGCGAGCTCCGCCGCTCCACCCTCACCCGAACCGGCGTCCGACCGGACACGGGCGGCCAAGGCATGGACGGCCGAACAGACCCGACCTCTCCGCCCCTTGATGGTCCAGGGCGGCACATTGACCCGGACCAGCGACCGGACGAACCCGGTCGGCTCGGTCAAGGGCTGGTCTGCCCTGCTGGCCATCGCTGCCGTGGTCGTGATCGCCGTGGTCTCACTCGACGGTCGGGTGTTCCCGGTCTCGACCTCCGCCCACGCCGTGGATGCTGTCGGTGCGACCCTGGTTCGTGATGGCGTCGCCAGTGCCCTCACCGACGGCACCGACCTGCGGGCTGGCGATCGGGTCGAGACCGCGGCCACCGGCCGGGCGACGCTGGCGATCGGGCGGGGCGAGACCCGCCTGACGGCGGCCACGTCCATCCGCATCGTCGCCCTCGGACACGACGTCGAGCTGGAGCAATCCGCGGGACGGGCGTGGCACCGTGTCGGAAGCGATGTCGGGGAATACGCCGTTGACACCGCCGACGTGACGTGGACGGCCACCGGGACCGCCTTCGATCTCGATCGACGCTCCGATGAACGCGGCGAGACCGTGCGCGCCGTCGGCGTCGAGCACACCGTCTCGGCGCATGGTCACGATCTAGAGGTGGCCGTAGTCGAGGGCTCCACTGCACTCGTGCACCTCGACGCCGCGACCGTGCGCCTGACCGGTGTCGGTCCGATCTCTGCCGCCGATGCCGCCGATCCGTGGCTGCTCGCGAACGCGCGGCGTGACGTCGCCATGGGTTACGACCCTGGACCGTTCGGTGCGCTCCTCGCGATCGTCGACCCGGCTCCCACGTCGTCGCCATCAGCGACGGCCGGTCAAGGCGAACACGTCGCGTCCGATGACCCCGACGCGAGCCCGACCGATGCCGCGACCGATCCGACCAGTACACCGATCGCCACCGCCAAAGCAACGACGACGCCCACCCCCAAGCCGACTCCGAAGCCAACGCCAAAGCCGACGCCGAAGCCGACGCCGAAGCCGACGCCAAAGCCCACCCCGCAGCCCACGCTGGGCAGCCTCGGCCTCGACGCGGTCGGATGCCCGGGCGGGTTCGTCGTCCTCGACTGGTCAGGCTCCGAAGACGACGCCTTCAACCATTACCAGACGATCCGCTCGACCTCGTCGGCGATCGATCCGGTCTATCCGCCCGTGCCACCGGCAGTCGCGCCGGACGCCCTGTACGTGACCGACCGCTCGACCCTGAGCGCCATCGACAGCGACCTCGATCCGGGGACATATCGCTACAGGACCATGGCGTTCGACAGCACGGACGTGGCCCTGGCCGCCAGCTCCGTGAGATCAGCGACAGTCAAGTCGATCAAGACGCTCGGTGCCCTTGGGCTGACCGAGGAGGG
>CAYNGM010000158.1:3059-5557 GCA_964396565.1 uncultured Anaerolineaceae bacterium
GAAGATCCTGGTGGCCCGCACGGATACCGCGACCATCGTGGTGCCATAGCTGCGGTCAATCCCCGGTGAACCGCGGCGGCCGCTTCTCGCGAAAGGCAGCAAGGCCCTCCGCATGATCGGCGCTGGCACCCAACAACGCCTGTGTCCGCGCCTCGGCCTCGAGGGCTCCGTCGAAATCGATCGACCACGCACCATCCAGTAGTCGCTTCGTCGCGGCAAGCGCGAGCGGCGCGCCGGTCGCGATCCGTTCAGCCATCGATCTCGCCTCGTCCATCAGCAGGTCTGACGGCGCGACGCGCGAGACCAGGCCGATCCGGAGTGCCTCGTCGGCGGTGACCGGCTCGCCGATCAGTGCCAGTTCTGCGGCCCGGACCGGACCGACCAGACGCGGCAGGATCCACGACATGCCGGAGTCGGGGGCCAGCCCGATGCGCCCGAACGCGAGCACGAACCGCGCGTCGGCGGCCGCGATGCGCAGGTCACAGGCGAAGGCGATCGATGCGCCAGCCCCGGCTGCGACCCCGTTCACGGCTGCGATGATCGGTTGGGGCATCGACCTGATCACGCGTATCAGCGGGTGATAACGCTCGCGCAGCTCGACATCGAGCGGCGCGGCATCCGGCGCTTCACGCTCGGCGAGGTCCTGGCCGGCACAGAAGGCCCGACCGGCCCCGGTCAGGATGACGACGCGGATCGTCCGGTCGCCGGCGATGGAGGCCATGGCATCGATCAGCGCGACCTTGAGCCCGACGGTCAGGGCGTTGAGCGAGTCGGGGCGATCCAGGGTAACGGTCGCGACCGGCCCCTCGGCCTCGACCCGCAGGCCATCGACCATCTACGCGAACTCGACGAGGTCCCCGTCCACGAGCTCGAAGACCCGCCGATCGATCGGCTCGTCGGCACCACCGGAATGCTCGACGACGAAGTCCGCGAACATCGCCGCGAACTCGGTGTCATCGGGGCGCAGGACGGCCGCTGTCAGCAGGTGCCGATCAGGCAGCCCGACCATGATCCGGCCGGCCGATCCGAGCGCCGACGTGAGATGGGCGCGAACGTCCGGCAGCAGGATCCGGACCGCATCGAGCCCGTCGCCGGTATCCGAGCTGATCAGGTGTCGTTCACCAGATGTCTCATCGGTCCACGGCGCGGTCGCCGACCAGGCGGCCAGGTTGGCCAGGGCAGCGTCCTGGAGCGCGGTCGGTTCGATACCCCACGACAGGAGGTGATCGCCGTTGACGACGATGTCGAACCCCTCGGCCGGGATCACGTAGACAACGGGCAAGCCGGCCGGGCCATCGTCGACGATCGGCTGGGCATGGCTCTTGGACGCCTGGGCGAGCAGGGTCTCGCGCTGGATGGTCTCGATCGGAAGACCCTGCGTCCCGACCGGTCGAAAGACAGGGCGGACCACCGTGCTCGCCCGACCCCAGTCGTGCTCGGGTGAGTCAGCCGCCGAGGCGGCGGGTTCGGGTGCTGGGGCGTGGCCGCTTATCGGTGCGTCCGGGTCGATCGGCGCGAACAGGTCCGGCGGGGCATCACGGATCAGGGCCGGCGGTTCATCCCCGAGATCGCGCGCGATGTCGGAGCCGAAGTCGCTTCCCCCCTCGAACGGATCACGTTCCATCGCGCTGCACCCTCCTGCTGGTCGTCAGCGACCCGTCCAGGTCGCCGGACGCTTGTCCATGAACGCGGTCATGCCCTCGCGCTGATCTGCGCTGGCGAAGAGGTCGAAGAACACCTGGCGCTCGTGCCTGAGCCCATCTGCGAGCGGGCTCTCGTACGCATCGTTGACGGCGCGCTTGGCAGCCCGCACGGCCAGCGGCGGCATCGAAGCTATAGCGTCGGCGACCTCGAGCGCGGCCGTGACGGTCTCCGCAGCCGGGACGACCCGGCTGACGAGCCCCGCCGCGAGCGCAGTCGGCGCATCCAGGGTCCGGCCGGTCAGGATGAGGTCCATCGCGAGCGCCTTACCAACCGCCCTGGTGAGTCGCTGCGTCCCGCCAGCGCCTGGGATGACCCCGATCTTGATCTCCGGTTGGCCGAAACGTGCGTCGTCTCCAGCGATCAGCACGTCGCAGGCCATCGCCAGCTCACAGCCGCCACCCAGGGCAAAGCCACGAACCGCGGCGACGATCGGAACGCCGACGGCGGAGATCCGGTCCCATGCGTCGAAGTGACCCTCGGCGCGCAGACGCTCAGGTGTCTGGTCGACGAGTTCGGTGATGTCGGCACCGGCTGCGAACGCCCACTCGCCGGCACCGGTCAGCACGACGACTCGCGTGACCATGTCGACATCAAGTCGCTCCAGGGAGGTGGCGACTTCGTCGAGGAGCGCGAACGAGAGGGCGTTGAGTGCCGCTGGGCGATCAAGCGTGATAAGGGCGACGCCGGGATGCCCCGCCAGCGGGGCCTCGACGCGGATGTACTCGGTCGCGGCGTGGACGTCGGTCACAGCGTTCCTCGCAAACGTGCCTCGTGTACGGCTCAGTATCCACGAG
>CAYNGM010000159.1:0-5519 GCA_964396565.1 uncultured Anaerolineaceae bacterium
GCCGGCAGCGGCCACGGCGACCCACGCGACGAGGGCGACGACGCCGTACTTGAGCAGCCCTTCCATCAGGCCCTGATCGACGTCCCCCACCTTGATGAACCCGAGCAGGATCAACGCCCCGTTCACCACTCCGGCCGCGCCACTGAACGCGGTCAGGATGATGACGAGGAAGACCGGAACGCCCAGGGCGAGGACGCCAAGGGCGATGAGCGCCCCGCCGAGCAGGCCGGCAACGGTGGCGAGGAATCCATCGAGCCCGATCGCGACGAGAAGTCCCGAACCCAGCGCGTAGCCGATCGAGGCTCCCAGGATGACGATCGCGGCGTAGTAGACGAAGTAGCTGAGCACCGCGAGGACCAGCCCGAGCCCGACACCCACGACCCACGACGTAACGGTCGAGAGGAAGCCGTCACCAAGGATGTTGGTGACGAGGCTTGCGCCCGCGAGCAGGCCGGCGAAGAAGGCCCAGATCGGGAGCAGGATGGTGAACGCCTTGAGGCCGTAGGTCGCCCACACGGCACCGATACCCATCCCCAGCAGACCGACGACGATCCCTTCGATACTGAGTGACATCCGTTCCAACCCTCCGCTGCTCGGGCGCCCACACCGACGCCCGATGCGCGGCCATCTTACGGCCTGCTCCAAGGGGTTCGAGCGACCTGCCTACGGCCTCGTGATGCGCACGTCGTCGACAGCTGCCTCGATCAGGCTAGGCGCCCCGAGATCCGCCGCCCCGAAGACGATCCGGACCTGCTCGCCGGACCAGGCATCGAGCGGGATCGAGACTGTCTTCCATGCCGGCTTGTCCACGTTCGGGGCACCGTTCTCGGCGTAGACCATGACCCGCGACCCGTCTTCGCGCTGGACATAGGCCCGGAACCAATCCTCGGACGTCGCACTCGGACCGTGGGCGAAGTAGTAGGTGAAACGCAGGTCTCCGACCTTGCCCGGCCCGCCCTCGGGCAGCTGGGTCAGTGGCGACGAGTAGGTCGTGACCCCGCCATCGAGATCGTATGAGCTCGACTTCGAACCTGACTTTGCCCCCGTGACCAGTGCCCTCGAACCAGACGGCGTGGTCCCCTTCTGGTACGAGGTCGTGGCCGGGTTCGTCCGCTGGAAGGCGCCAGCCGTCGCCGTGTCGGTCCCGAATCGATCGACCATCCAGCCCGTCGCGACCTCGTAGTCGTCATCGAGCGCGCCACAGCGAAGGTCGCCCTTGCCGATGACGTCGTAGCGGCACGCACCGCGCTCGAGCAGGTACAGGATGGCCTCCCGGTTCCGTTCGGTCTCGCGCTCGATGACCTCGTCGGGCGGATAGAAGCGGGCGGTGGTGCTGACCTGGCTGTGGCTCGGGTAGAGCTCGAACGTGTACAGCCAGATCCGATGCTGCCCGTAGGCCCAGTCGATCTCGTCGCCGTCGGTGACGTACAGGCCGCTCGATTGCATGGCCGTGTAGCCGTTGGTCCTGGCCATCGCCCTGCCGATGGCGACCAGGGCGGCATGGTCGTCGCTCGTCATGTCTGATGGGATGTCCGTCCGGGTGTAGCCGTACGGCCACAGGATCTGCTCGCCGGCCGTGTGGAACGTGATACCGATCTTGATCTGCTGTCGGCCGGCGACCACGCGACTCGCCCAGAAGTCCCTGATCGCCCGGGCTTCGGGGGTCGAGAAGGCGCTCGAGCCGCGGTATGTGGAGGCGGACTTCGATCCCGATGAACCGCCACAGCAGCCCCACTTGTAGCCGTAGTTGCGGTTGAGGTCCGTCCCCACGGCGCTGGTGCCGGTGTTGGGCTGGCGATTCTTGCGCCACTCCCGATACGGATCGCCGGTCAGGTCGTACTCGCCACCGTCGGGGTTGACCATGAACACGATCCAGATCTCGCGCCTGTCCACGATCCGGGTGATGCGACCGTCGGTCCCGTAGCCGTCCGTCAGCCAGTGCATCAGCGCGAGGGCCTGCTCGACCGTCAGGTGCTCGCGGGCATGATGGAGGGCATCGAAGTAGATCTCGGGTTCGCTCTCATCGATGGCGACGTTGTCCGAGATCTTGACCGCCCAGATGTCGCGCCCCTGGTAGCTCTTCCCGATCGACAGCTTGCGGATGACCGACGGGTGAGCCGCGACCGTCTTGTCGATGTCGGCGCCGACCTCAGCGTAGGAGTGATAGCCAGAATCCTTGCTCGGGAAGTCAGCTGCGCGTGCGACTCCCACGGCCTGCGGAGCCAAGCCGAGGATCAGCGGGATCGCCAGGAGCACGGCGCTGGCGCCGACGAATCGACGATGCATCGGGCAAGTCTGCACCGTTGTCGCTCCGTGCGGCCATCGCGAGATGGGGCTAGTCACGACTGGGACGTGAGTTCGTCGTCGTCGCGCGGCGGGGCACAGCGGGGCGCGGCGGGCGCGGCGGGCGCGGCGGGCGCGGCGGGCGCGGCGATGTAAACGACTTGACATCCCTGATGCCATTCGGCCGCATCAGGCAGGCGGCGATCCGGGCGCAGGCGACATGTCCATCCTGATGCCATTCGGCCGCATCAGGCAGATGGATGAACCGTGCGACCGGGGGCATGGGCGTGGGCGCGCCCGCGATCATCCTGCCAAGGCCGGTGTCGTTGCGGCCGAATGGCATCGCTGCGGCCGAATGGCATCGCTGCGGCCACTCGGCGTCGATGCGGCCGAATGGCATCGCAGAGGTCGTGTGGATCCGGCGCGGACGGGAGCGGGCAGGGCGATACCCTCACACCATTACTCCGATCATTCAGGAGAGTGACATGACGACGACCCGTGCGGCGGTCCTCGAGTCGGTGGGTGAGCCGGTGGTCATCCGCGAGCTCGAAGTGATCGAGCCGCGTGCCGGCGAGGTGGCGGTGCGGCTGCTGGCATCGGGCGTCTGCCACTCTGACCTTCACGTACGCGACGCGGAATGGGATCGGCCGACACCGGTCGTGATGGGCCATGAGGGCGCCGGGGTCGTCGAGGCTGTCGGACCGGGGGTCGAGACGCCGAGCGCGGGTGATCTCGTGGCGCTGTCGTGGCTGATCCCCTGTGGGACATGTCGATCGTGCCGGCGAGGGCATCCCTGGGCATGTCCCGACTCGCCATCCTACCGCCACACCCTGGCTGACGGCAGCTCACCGTTCCGTGCCCCGACCGGGGAGTTGATCAGGACCTACTGCGCGATCGGTACGATGTCGGATCGGATCGTCGTCCCGGCAGCGGCCGCGATCCCCGTACCGGATGCGACAGATCCGGCCGTGGCCGCGCTCATCGGCTGCTGTGTCACGACCGGTGTCGGGGCGGCCCTCAAGACCGCGGCCGTGCCGTCGGGCTCGAGCGCGGCGGTCATCGGGCTCGGTGGCGTCGGGCTGTCGTGTGTGATGGGCGCCGTGCTCGCGGGTGCGTCGCAGATCGTCGCCATCGATAGGGTCGCCGCGAAGCTCGATGTCGCGAGGTCGGTAGGGGCGACCGACGGACTCGTCGCCAGCGACGTACCCGCGGAGACGGTCGAGGCACTGCGCGACCTTACCGACGGTGGACCGGACTTCGTCTTCGAGGCGATCGGTCGTGTGGATACCGCCGAACTCGCCATCGCCGCGCTGCCTCTCGGCGGGACCGCGGTGCTCGTCGGGATGACGCCACTCGGCCAGCGCGCGTCGTTCGATATCTATCCGTTCGTCGACGGATCACGCCGGATCCTCGGCTCGAACTACGGCTTTGCGGTGCCCGCCATCGACTTCCCACGCTACGCGATGTGGTCGATCGAGGGACGCCTGCCGGTGGATCGATTGATCGATCGCCGCATCCGCCTCGATGACATCGAGGACGCGTTCGACGCGCTCCGTCGCGGCGAGGTCACACGTCAGGTGATCGACTTCTCCGGCTAACGCCGCCACGCCGCGACCGATGCGGCCGAATGGCATCGCGGATCTCGTGTCCGTTCGGCGCGGTGCGACGTGGGGCTGTAGCGTGAGGTGACCGCCTGAGGCCCGACCGGGCGAGGTCAGGCAGGGCGACCTCCCCCCGAAAGCCGCCCTGCCCTACAGGATCGATGTGCGCTACTGCCCGGCTTTCCGCCAGCCGTTCTCGAGTCGGGCCTGGAGGCGGGCGAGGATCTTGTCCGCGCGAGCCTGGGCCAGCTTGCCATCCTTGACCGCGGCATCAAGGTCGGCCTTGGCGACATCCACGAATGCATCGGTCACGGTGGTGTACGGCACGCCCTTGGCGGTCGCGACGTCCTTGAGATCCTTGCCCGACTTGAGTTCCGCTCGAAGCTCGGGGAGGGTCATATCGAGGGTCCTGGCAGCGGCGGTCAACCCGTCCCGGACGAACCCGAGTGCCTTCGCGGCTCGCACACCCGGCTTGCCGGGTCGTCCGTCGAGGAAGCGGCAGCCATCACCGTCCGCCTTGGCGACTCGCTCCTTGATCCGTGCGCCAGTGGCCTCCTTCATCGATCCGTCCTTGACCGCCTGGTCGATGGCGGCGCCGATGGCCGACTTGGCAGCCGCGGTCACCTCGTCCTGGCTCTTGCCGAGGTTCTGGGCGAACGCTGCGCGAAACGCCGCGCAGTAGGCCTCGTGGGCCTCCTTGCGTTCAGCGGCGGTCGGCGCGGTCGCGGTCGGGGCGGCGGCCGGGTCCGATCCAGTTGTGGCTGCCCCAGTGGTGGCTGCCATGGGTACCGCCGGCGCCGCCGCCACTGCCGAGATCAGTGTTCCGCCGATGAGGGCGGCAGCGACGAGGGCGGCAGCACCGCCAAGGAGTCTGAGTCTGGTCATGTCGGTCTGTCCCCTGCTACGGCCGATGGAAACGGATGTTCGTGACGAGTGCGCCGATGTGTGCCTGATCGTGATCCATGCCTGTCAAGGACCGACAAAGATGTCCGCTGGCCGGTGCACCTGGGCACCATCCGGACGTCGAGCCTTCACATGTCCTTCATCGCTGGACCGCTAGGATGCCGTCACGATGGCCAACCACGCGCGCCCATCGGGCGCCCACATCCTGGTGGTCGAGGACGAACCACGCCTTGGGGACCTGCTTCGGCTGTACCTCGAACGCGACGGGTATCGGGTCACTGTCGTGACCGACGGACGAGCGGCGATCACGGCCCTGGAGGAGGGCGAGACCGGTGACATCGACCTGGTCATCCTTGACCTGATGCTGCCGGGCTTGCGGGGCGAGGCCGTCCTCGAGGCCATCCGCGACATGGGCGATACGCCCGTGCTCATCGCATCGGCGAAGCGAAGCGACCTCGATCGCATCGCTGGACTGCGGATGGGTGCCGATGACTATCTGGCCAAGCCGTTCAACCCACACGAACTGACTGCACGGGTCGCGGCCATCCTGCGCCGCAGTGGCGCCGGACGGGACGGTCCCGCGGGTCCGGTCGGCTCCGTCGGTCTGGCGGCAGTCACCGGACGTGGGACGCGCCCGGGCATCATCGGTGTGGGCGGCGCGAACTCAAGGATGTCGCTTGCTGGTGGCCGTGTGCGGCTCGACCCGGCGACACGCCGGTTCACGACCGTCGA
>CAYNGM010000160.1:0-5511 GCA_964396565.1 uncultured Anaerolineaceae bacterium
CGTGCCGGAGTCCCGGTCAGCGCGCGACCCTGCGCACGACGCCGGACATCAGCCTCGTCGCGCGCCGCGCTGCTGTCGGCGACAGGCGCGAGACGGCATCCACGAGCTCGAGCACATCAGAGTCGTCGAGACCACCAAGCAGGTCGAACAGTCGGAGGATGGTCTCGTCGGGGACGCGTCCAAGCAGCTCGAGCGAGCGCTCAAGCTCGCGCGGCTCGAGCCTCGGCACGAGACCGATCGCCCGATCGAACAGCCTGACGAAGGCGACGAACGATGCGAGCCAGTCGCGGAGCAGGGCGAGCTCGACGTCACCGGGGTCGATCGCCGCGGCGGCTGCGGCCTCGGCGGCCTTGGCCTCAAGGACGGCGACGATCGGATCTCCCTCGCGGATCTTGCGCTCGGCGATGACCCGACCGAACCACTGCCAGTGGTCGCCGACGGCGAGGTACGCGGTCCCGGCCGGCCCGCGACGTCCGATGCGACGCGGCTCGGGCACACGCTCGACGATGCCCCACGACTCTGCCTCGGCCAGCGCCAGGCTGGCCGCCCGATGTGACAGCCCGAGAGCCTCCCGGACCTCCCGCTCCGTCAACGGCTCCTGGCGGGCCATCAGGTACGCCTGCACACGGGCGATCGCCGGCGTCACCCCCCAGGCCGCCCCCATCTCACCCCACGCCTCGGCAAGATCGAGCCTGATCGACTCCGCCGCAGCGCTCGACTGCGCCGCCGTGATCGACGCCGTCACGCTCGACCCCGCACGCCGCTCTTCATCACCATCGGCGGATACCTGCGACTTGACAGTAGCGAGTTGTTGGTCCATAACTTGCTATGCGAGAGTAGCACGCTGGGGTAGTTCGATGGACGTGAACGAGCAGCCGCAAACGAGAGGTCAGGACCGAGACCGCGAACGACAGAGGCAGGTCGCGATCATCGGTGGCTCCGGATACATGGGTGGCGCCGTCGCACGGTCGCTGATCGCTCATGGTGCGAGCGTCACCATCGTCACGCGTTCGGACCGCGACGGCGGGCCTCGACCGGGCGTGACCTGGCGTCGCTACAGGACGGATCGACCCGACGAACTCGCCGCCATCCTCACCGGCCACGATGCCGTGATCAACGTGGCCGGAACACCGATCGGCCCGCGTCCGTGGACCCCGGCCCGAAAGCGCTCGATCAGGGCGAGCCGGATAGAGACGACCCGTCTGGTCGTCGATGCCCTGACGTTGATCGAACCTGAACGACGACCAGCGGCCCTCGTCAACGTCTCGGGGACCGACCGCTACACCAACCTGCCCGGCGGTCCGGCGACCGAGGCGGCTCCGTCGGCGACCGGGTTCCTCGCCGACCTGTGCCGGGACTGGGAGGCCGAGGCGATGCGCGCTGAGTCGGCAGGTATCCGGGTTGCGATCGTCCGCGTCGGCTTCGTGATCGGGCCCGGCGCACATATCCTGCGGCTCTTCACCCTCCCCTTCCGGCTGTTCCTTGGCGGGCCGATCGGCTCAGGGGATCAATGGATGAGCTGGGTCCACGTCGATGACGTCGCCGAGATCTTCGCGCTTGCCGCCGTTGATCCGCGCTTTGAGGGACCGGTCAACGCAGTCGCGCCAGAGCCTATCCATGAACGTGATCTGGCAAGCGCTGTGGCCGGCGCGTTGCGGCGCCCCAGCTGGCTGCGCGTGCCGGCGTTCCTGGTGCGCCTCGTCATGCGCGAACAGGCGACGCTGATCCTTGACTCGCGTCGGGTCGCTCCAGCGCGACTTGCCGCTCTCGGCTATCGACATCGTTGGACCGAACTGCAGACGGCCGTAGCTGACGCCCTGGGACGCTAACGGTCGACGCGCCTGTCGATCTCCTCTCGCAGCGCGCCCAGGTGCTCAAGCATCAGGAGATCCTTGGGACGACCGGCGGCGCGCTTCATCGCAACCAGATCGTCGAGTGACGCTACGCGGACCGTGACGCCGAGGATCTGCGTCGAGATCGCGTGTGGCTCGAGTGCCTCGTAATCGAGGCCAGGGTCTGGGTGCATGAGGATGTCCAGATCACCGAGGCGAGTCCGCAGGATGAACATGTCACCTGCTCGCAGTGCTCGAAAGTCCACGGGAGCGTGTACGTCGGAGGCCGTGTCCCGACGCACAGCCGCAAGAGACGCGAGAACCGTGGCCAAGCGTTCCAGATTGGAGCGATCGACCGCAGGGCATACGTCGACGTCCGCAGTAAGGATGGGCGAACCGTGGACCTGTGCCGCAAGGCCCCCGATGACGACGAACCTGACCTGCGCGTGAATCAGGCTTGCCAGCAACTCGCCTACATCGAGGCGCGGGTGCTCGCTCATTCGGCCAGACGGCGAATGGACTGGCGCAACTCCACGTACGATCGGTCTTCGTCGATGGCAAGTTCGAGCCGCTCGCTGGGCGTAAGACGGAGTCTTGGCCGGATCTGCGTGCGATCGATCCCGATGCCGAGTCGCTTCTCGACCTCCAAGCCGAAGCCACAACCTTCCAGGAGTCGATCGAGCGTACCGACGCGCGGGTCCACCCGACCACGCTCGATGCGCGCGATGGTCTCCTGGGGGACACCTGTACGCGACGCAAGTTCACGTTGCGTCATCCGCGCACGGCTGCGCGCGTATCGCAACATCCGGCCGGACATCGACATCTCGCTGTTGCCTCCTGATGACACGAACATCATCAGCCCCCGATCTGTGCGCGTCAAGGCGTGGGGAGGGCACCAGCGGCGATCAGCGCAGCCTCGGTCGCAGCGAAGACCGGATGGGCGGGATCGATCGCGGTCTCACACGAGGCGACCCGCTCGATGCCACCCGGTGCCCCGAACTCGTAGATACGCTCCTGGCCGTCGTAGTTCACCGGGCACTCGCCTGTGAACGGCACCGCCCGGACCGCTCCGAAGTCGGTCGTCCTGATGGCCGCATCAAGGGCGGTCAGGACTTCCGGGGGGACCGTCCCCACGGTGTCGGGCAGCCTGGCGGCGTCATGGACCGCGCCGTCACGCTCGATGACGACCGTGGAACCACAGGCTCCCTGCGGGCATTCACCGCCGCGCGTCGTGACCGTCACCAGCGGACCGCTACCGATCGGAACGAGCGAGGCGATGGGGGCCGACGAACAGCCGGTGGCGGCGAGCGTCGGGACAACCATCGCGGTCAGGAGCAGGAGTCGGAGCGCACGGCGCGTCACGCTTGAAACCATGCCGGCCGGACGGCCAGACGTACCGATCGGTTCCGTACCGCGACCCTATCATCGCGTCATGTCCGTCCTGCGCAGTCGACTGGACCCGACCGCCCCCGACACACGCGCCAACCACGAGTCCATGACGGCCCTGGTCGACGACCTGCGAGAGCGTCAGGCCGAGGTCGCCGGCCGTGGCGCCGGGGGCGACGAGCGCTCGATCACGCGCCACCGCGAGCGGGGCAAGCTGCCGGTCCGTGAGCGGATCGACCGACTCCTCGACCCGGGGGCCGCGTTCCTCGAGTTGAGTCCGCTGGCGGCAAGCGGACTGTACGAGGACGATGCACCAGGGGCCGGGATCGTCACGGGGATCGGACGAGTGGAGGGCACGACCTGCGTCATCGTGGCCAACGACGCGACGGTAAAGGGCGGCACCTACTATCCGATGACGGTGAAGAAGCACCTGCGGGCGCAGGAGATCGCGCTCGAGAACGGGCTGCCATGCGTCTACCTCGTGGATAGCGGCGGCGCGTTCCTGCCCCTCCAGGCCGACGTCTTCCCGGACCGCGACCACTTCGGGCGGATCTTCTACAACCAGGCCCGGATGTCCGCCGCGGGCATCCCGCAGGTCGCCCTGGTCATGGGTAGCTGCACGGCCGGTGGCGCCTATGTCCCGGCGATGAGCGATGAGACGGTGATCGTCAGGGGGACGGGCACCATCTTCCTCGGTGGCCCACCGCTGGTGAAGGCCGCCACCGGCGAGGATGTCTCGGCCGATGAGCTCGGTGGCGCCGAAGTGCACACGCGCCGATCCGGGGTGGCCGATCACGAAGCGCTCGACGACGAACATGCCCTCGCTCTCGGGCGCTCGATCGTCGCCAACCTGAACCGCAGGCCACCGTCACCACCCTGGGACCGTCGGGTGCCGGAGCCACCGGTCGTCGATCCAGCCGGGCTGTATGGCGCCATCTCCGCAGACCCACGGCGGCCGGTCCCGGTCCGCGAGATCATCGCCCGCCTGGTCGATGGTTCGCGCTTCCATGAGTTCAAGCCGCTGTACGGGGAGACCCTGGTGACCGGATTCGCCCACCTCGATGGCATCCCCGTCGGGGTGCTCGCCAACGACGGCATCCTGTTCAGCCAGTCAGCCCTCAAGGGCGCTCACTTCATCGAGCTCGCCTGCCAACGGCGCATCCCGCTCGTCTTCCTCCAGAACATCACCGGGTTCATGGTCGGGCGCGAGTACGAGGAGGCGGGCATAGCCAAGGACGGCGCCAAGCTCGTCACGGCGGTCGCGAGCGCCGAGGTCCCCAAGTTCACCGTCCTGATCGGGGGCTCATTCGGTGCCGGCAACTACGCGATGTCCGGACGGGCCTATCAGCCACGCTTCCTGTGGTCGTGGCCGAACAGCCGGATCAGCGTGATGGGCGGCCGGCAGGCGGCCCGCGTCCTATCGACCGTCCGCGGCGGCTTCGCCGACGATGCCGAACGCGACGCGTTCGAGACGCCGATCCTGGAGACCTACGAGCGCGAGGGCTCCCCGTACTTCGCGACGGCGCGGCTGTGGGACGACGGGGTCATCGACCCGCTCGATACGCGGCGCATCCTGTCGCTGGGTCTGGATGCGGCGCTCCACGCACCGATCCCCGAGACCCGCTTCGGAGTGTTCCGGATGTGACATCGCTGCTCGGGCTGATCACGCTCGCGGGGCTGACTTTCCTGGGATGCGCTGCGATCGCCGACCTTGCTTCGTCCGCGACGGCGCAGCCATGTGAGCAGCTCTACAGCGAGCGGCGGTGCCTGGCGATCGCCGATGCCGCGACCGCCTTCTCGGACAGGACTCGCGATGACGTTGGCCAGGTCCTGATCGTCCCGAGTGCGCCACCGGAGGATGGCGAGCTACAGACGCTTGGTGGCGCAACGCCGATCACCGTCCGGATCGTGATGCAGGACGGCACGACGAGCGACACCAACATGTGCGGCGGCATCCCGAGCGGACCGGCTTGCGCGGATGCTCCCCAGCCATGGGACCTCGACCATGACCTGGTCGGGGGCGGTTACCACGACGTGCCGGCCGGTTCATCGCCGATCCCCTCGATCGATCCGAGGGTCGTCGGCGGCGGGGTGCCGATCGAGGTCGCTTCGCGGACGATCCCGGTCGACCACGTCGGTCCCCACGAGGTCTCGCTTGGGATCGGGGCACTGCCCAACGGGATCCTGACGCAGGCGACCTATCGACTGCCCGATCCATGGGCCACCGATGTCACGTTCGCGTCGGATGCGAGCCCACGCCTGGTGCTTCGGTCGCTGGAGTCGGACGGGCGCC
>CAYNGM010000161.1:0-5505 GCA_964396565.1 uncultured Anaerolineaceae bacterium
AGGTCTTGACGATCAGCCCACCCAGGTCATCCTCGCCCACGATGGCGTCATAAACGGATCGATCGAGCGTGGCGCGGTCCACGCCCAGACCACTGGTGGCATTTCCCTGGGGGTCGAGGTCGACGACGAGGACGCGGTCACCCTCGAGCGCGAGATTGCTCGCGAGGTTCACCACCGTCGTGGTCTTGCCGACGCCGCCTTTCTGGTTCGCGCAGGCGATCGTGCGGCCCACTCAGCGGCCTTCTCGGAAATCTCTCACGGGGACCGATTCTACCATCGCGACTGACGCACCTCATCCGGGCTCATTGGGTCGCCCAGCATCGCAGAGCGGCATTCACTGGCACTCACCTGCACGGGGATCCATGGGGTTCGGACGTGTTTCACGTGAAACAGCACGATCACGCCCGTTCGGCGGAACTACTCCGGGTGGTCGTGTTCTCAACCCGCCCGGCTGCGCTGCTCCGCCACGCTGCATGACTCCGGCCGGCACCCTACGTCACTCCGGCCGGTAGGGTCATTGCCGGTTTCGGTGTCCTCGTGGGATACTGCCGCCGACACGTCGCTGCCGTATCCGTCGCCTCGAGGTGCCGGGCAGGAGGGGCGCGACCTTTGGCCAATTCGCCGAGGATTCGACCCGTCCGATGACCCTGCTCCTCGCTGCGGTCGGTTCGGTGGTGGCGGCCCTGTTCGAGCTCACCGTCGGGCCGTATCTCCGGATCGGCGACGCACAACCGAACCTCGTATTGGTCTTCGGTGTCGTGGTCACCATCGCCGTCGGCCTTGAAGCCGGCCTCGTCTGGGCATTCGTCGGCGGTATCGCATTGGATGTCATAACGCAGCGTCCGCTCGGATCCTCGTCGTTCGCGCTCCTGCTGGCGGTCGGTGGGGCGTCTGTCCTGGCCAGTTCATTCGCACGACTCCGACCCATCGTCCCGATCGGTGCGGTCTTCGTCCTCAGCATCGGGTACTCGATGATCCTGTTCGTCACCTTCGGCGCTTTAGGCACCCCTCTCCCCGTGGAGGACCCGCTCAGGTCGGTCCTCCCGAGCGCCATCTATGACGCCGTGCTCGCCGCCCTGGTGGGTCCGCTCGCCATCTCGATCCACGACCGACGAGTCGACCAGGAGCGGGTGGACTGGTGAACGCCTATCTCGACGGCCGTCGCGAACCCGTGCGTCGCCTGTCCCGGTTCATCGTGTTTGGCGTGGTCGTGATCCTTGGAGTGAGCGGGTTGTCGGCTCGGCTGTTCTACCTCCAGATCGCGAACGGCACACGTTATGCGGCCCTATCGACCGCGAATCGGAGCGTCCTAGAGCCGATCCCCGCGCCGCGCGGACTTATCTACGACCGTGCTGGCCGTCTCCTGGTCACGAATGTACCGACGTACGCGGTCAAGATCCGTCCTTCCGAGCTCCCCGATCAGCAGCGCGACACCGTCGTGGCTCGCCTGGCGGCCCTGCTCAGGATGGACCCGGCGGACATCAACGGCACCATCGACGGGAATCCCGGTTCGGCGTTCGATCTCGTGCGGATCGCGCAGGACGTCGACCAGGCGACCGCCAACCTGATCTCGGAGGCGAGCTGGGAGCTCCCCGGGGTGTCGGTCGCGGTGGAGGCCCGTCGTGAATACACCGATGGGCCGCTCTTCTCGCAGATCCTCGGGTACACCGGACCGGTCACGGCCGAGCAGCTCCCGGAACTGCGCACTCAGGGCTATCAGCCGGACGACCTGATCGGCAAGATGGGAGTCGAGCGTTCATACGAGACGCAGCTTCGGGGAACGTATGGAGCCCAGAGCGTGGAGCGTGACGCGACGGGGCGCCGGACCCAGGTCCTCCAGACCGTCCAGGATGCGATCCCGGGTGCATCGCTCACGCTGACCATCGACACGGAGATGCAGAAGGACGCCCAGAAGGCGCTGCGCTGGGCGATGGACAAGATCGGGATGACACGCGGCGTGGTCATCGCGATGAACCCGCAGACCGGCGAGATACTGGCGATGGTCAGCCTGCCGACCTATGACGACAACCTGTTCTCCAAGGGGATCAGCGCCAAGGACTACGCCGACCTCCTCAAGAACAAGGACAAGCCGCTCATCAACCACGCGCTCGCAGCGCACTACGCCCCGGGGTCCACTTACCAGCTCGTGACCGGCACCGGGGGCCTGGCCGACAAGAAGATCAGCGCCTCGACGAAGGTCATCACGAAGGACCACCTGACGCTCGGCGGCGTGAAGTTCTACGAGTGGAAGCGCGGCGGTTGGGGTCCTTGCGACATCTACTGCGGGTTCGGCCACTCGAGCGACACCTTCTTCTACCAGGTCGCCGGGATGCTCGGTGCCGACAGGCTGGGCTATTGGGCGGAGCAGTATGGCTTCGGTTCGCCGACCGGCGTGGACCTGCCGGGTGAGGTCTCAGGCATCGTCCCTACCAATCAGTGGAAGGAGGAGGCCCTCGGAGCGCCGATGTTCGGCGGCGAGACGTACCAGGCGGGTATCGGACAGGGATACGACGCCGTGACGCCGCTCCAGTTGATCAACGCCTACGCGGCGCTTGCGAACGGCGGCACGCTCTACCAGCCGCAAGTGGTTCGCGATGTCGTCGGACCGGACGGCGCGGTCATCCGGCCGTTCGAGCCCAAGGTCCTGCACAAGCTCAAGGTCAAGAAGAGCGTCCTGAAGACCATGCGCAACGCTGCGCGCAATACGGTCCTTCTGCGCCACACCTACAACCTCGTGGACCTGCCTATCAAGATCGCCGGCAAGTCGGGCACGGCGGAGTTCGGAACGCCCGACAAGAAGGGGCGGCTTCCGTATTCGTCGTGGTTCGTCGGCTTCACGCCGGGCGACCCGGTGAACGGCAGCTTCGACGACACGGACTCGAAGCTCGTCGTCCTTGCCTTCGCGTACGACTCACGAACGGTCGGCAACGCGGCGACCGAGATCGTCAAGTACTTCATGCAGCTCCACTACGACATCAAGAAGGACTACCGCCTCCCCCGCCTGCTCGTGCGCGGCAACTTCTACACCAACGACTGATGGGCGTCATCCGAGCCGAACCCGCGCGAGTCACCGACTGGGCGGCCAAGTCCGTCGGAGCTGCGTGGCGGGCCTTCGACCTCCAGTTGACCGTCTACGCGATGCTGCTTGTGGCGACCGGCATCGTCATGGCCTACACCAACAGCGTCGAAAGCGGCAGCCCGCTTCTCGAGGCCGGCACCACGCTGACCCGCGGTCTGATGTGGGCAGGTATCGCGGTCGTCATGTTCGTGATCGCGACGCTCTTCGACTACCGCTGGCTGAAGACCCTGGCCTGGCCGGTCTACCTGCTTCAGCTCGGCCTGCTGGTCCTGACCCTCGCTGTCGGTTCCGGGGTGGGTGGATCGGCGCGCTGGATCAGCTTCGGGCCGCTCACCTTCCAGTTCAGCGAACTCGCCAAGATCCTGATGATCATCGTGTTGGCCGACTACCTGGCCAGTCGCGAGGGCAAGCTCGACTCCCTCAGGGCGATCCTCGGCGCCTGCATGCTGGTCGTACCGCCGCTCATCCTGGTCATGCTCCAACCGGATCTTGGCACCTCACTCGTGTTCGGGGCGATCCTGGCCGGGATGCTCTGGATGTCAGGGGCCAGTCTTCGCTGGCTTGCCGTACTCGCAGCGGGGGTCATCGCGATGATCCCGATCGCCTGGACATACATCCTGCGTGACTACCAGAAGGAACGACTGACCGCCTTCCTCTCGGCTGACAAGGATCTCCAGGGTGCCGGGTACCAGCTCTACCAGTCACAGATCGCGATAGGCTCCGGTGGGTGGATGGGTAAGGGGCTTACCAACGGCACCCAGGCACAGGGCGACTTCCTGCCGGTCCAGACCACGGACTTCGTCTTTGCCATCCTGGCCGAGGAGCTGGGCTTCATCGGGGCGATGGTGCTGTTCACCCTCTTTGCCCTGCTCATCTGGCGGGTGATGGTCTCGGGCTGGCGGTCGCGTGACCCATTCGGAACCATGTTCGCGGCCGGGCTCGCCTCGATGATCCTGTTCCAGCTCATTGTCAACGTCGGGATGGTCATGGGCATCATGCCCATCACCGGCATCCCGTTGCCGTTCGTCACCCACGGCGGCGCATCGCTCGTGAGCATGGCCATCGGCCTTGGGATCATCCAGAGCGTCAACATCCGGCAGGCACGCGCGGAGTGGTGAACGCCCGGCTGCGTGGACAGAGCTGTAAGCGATCGGGCTACGCAGCGCGCCGCGTCACCGTCTCCGACTCGGCTGAGCGCTTCTCGATGGGTGCCCCACTCGATGGATCGCGCCCGCCCACACCCACCGCCTGAAGCCGATCACGACGGTGCTCTTCTCCGTATCGATGCCTGGTCCGGTCGGGCCAATCCTGCCGACCGCGTCGGACGCCCCGCTCTCGGTCATGGTCGGGTTGTTCATCCTGTTCGTCGGGGCCAAGGTCGGTGAGGAGCTTGCTCGTCGGACAGGACAACCGGCGGTCGTCGGCGAGCTGCTCGGCGGCTTCGTCGTCGGGCCCGGGTTCCTCGGCCTCGTGGCGCCGGGCGAAAGCGCAGCCGTGTTCGCCGAACTCGGGGTCGTGATCCTCCTGTTCACGGTCGGGCTGGAGGTTCGCCTCGACGACCTCCTGGCTGTCGGTCGGCCGGCATTCCTGACCGCCGTCATCGCCATGGTCCTCCCGATCCTGGCGGGTGTGGCTATCGGACTGGCGATGGGGGAGGGTACTTTCACGGCCGCCTTCATCGGACTCGCGCTGGCGGCCACGAGCATCGGGATCACCAGCCGTGTCCTGGCCGAGATGCATGTCCTCGACCGCACTTTCGCGCGGATCGTCCTTGGAGCGGCCGTGATCGACGACGTACTGGCCCTGGTCCTCATCGGCATCGTCTCCGGAGCCGCTTCGGGCGACGTGTCCGGATCCACGCTCCTGATCGTCGTGGCCGCGTTCGGTCTGATCGGGCTTGGGTTCGCGATCGCACGACGTGCCCGGGGCCTGCGCCGTGAGGTGTTCACATGGCCGCTCCTCGCAGACACCCCGCTCGTTCCGGCGTTCATCCTGATGTTCGGGGTGGCGCTCATCTCGGCGGCGATCGGCCTGGCCGCGATCATCGGCGCCTTCGTCGCAGGCCTGATCGTCGCGGAGACAGAGGCGCGTGACGAGCTCGAGCACGAGATGAAACCGCTTGCCCAGATCTTCACCCCGTTCTTCTTCGCCGTGACCGGTGCGCAGCTGTCGCTCCAGGCATTGCTTGATCCGCGCGTCCTGGGTATCGCCCTGCTGCTGACGGTGATCGGCGTCCTGACCAAGGCGCTTGGCGGCTACCTCGGTGCCATGGGGCGAGGGCGCTGGTCGGCCATGACGGTCGGGTTCGGCATGGTCCCGCGCGGGGAGGTCGGCATAGTCGTGGCCAACCTGGGTCTCGCCGCGGGGCTGCTCTCCGCCGGCCTGTTCAGCGCGATCATGGTCGCGGTCATCGCGACGACGGTGAT
>CAYNGM010000162.1:0-5473 GCA_964396565.1 uncultured Anaerolineaceae bacterium
CGAACAGGCAGGCCATCTGGAACCGGATATAGCGCAGCAGGTTGTCGTAGAGGGCACGACCAAGCTCGACCGCCTTGACGATCGTTGCGAAGTTGTCGTCGGTCAGGATCATCACCGCGGCCTCCTTGGAGACCTCGGTGCCGGTGATGCCCATGGCGACCCCGATATCGGCCCGCTTGAGAGCGGGTGCGTCGTTCACGCCGTCGCCGGTCATGGCCACGATGTGGCCCTTGCGACGGAGGATATCCACCAGGTGGACCTTGTCCTCCGGCGCGACCCGGGCGATGACCCCGATGTCGTCGATGGCGCGGTCGGCCTCCTCGTCCGACATCTTCGCGAACTCGGCGCCGGTGATGGCGCGACCCGTGATCCCGAGCTGGCGGGCGATCGCCTCCGCCGTGACCGCGTGGTCGCCGGTGATCATGCGGACCTGGATGCCAGCCGCGTGAGCCTGCTCGATGGCCACCCTGGCCTCTGGCCGCGGCGGATCGACGATGCCGACGATGGCCAGCAACTGCAGGTCGGTGAGAACGGCGAGGAGGTCGCCGTTGGGGTCGAAGGTCGCGGGGTCGTAGTCGCGCTGTGCGGTCGCCATGACCCGCAGCCCCTGCTGGCCGTAGCGCTCGTTCTCGGCGAGATAGTTGTCGCGGACCTGGTCGATCGGCTTCTGCTCACCGTCCGGTCCATGGGCTGAAGTGGCGCGAGCGAGCAGCTGGTCGGGCGCACCCTTCACGTAGCAACGGATGACGTCCACCCCGGAGTCGTCCTTCATCCGGTGATAGGTCGCCATCATCTTGTAGGCGGCATCGAAGGGAAGCGTCGCGACCCGCGGATACTGCTCGCGGGTGAGCGTCGGGTCCACGCCGCCCTTCGCGGCGAGAACGACGAGAGCACCCTCGGTCGGGTCGCCGACCAGCGCCCCATCCTTGACCTCCGCGTCGGCGCACAGGGCCATCGGCAGGAGCAGCCCATCGAGCGGCACGTCAGGTTGGCCCGCCACGTGGGTGATCGCTCCGCTCGTCGAGTAGCCCTCACCGGAGATCGCATAGCGACGTCCGACGACGGCCATCTGGACGGCGGTCATCTGGTTGAGGGTCAGGGTGCCGGTCTTGTCGCTGTTGATGGCGGACGTGGACCCGAGGGTTTCGACCGAGCGCAGGCGCTTCACGATGGCGCCGGCCGCAGCGAGCTTCTGGGTCCCTGCCGACAGCACGGCGGTGACGACCGCCGGAAGGCCGGTCGGGATGGCCGACACGGAGAACGCGATGGCCGTCAGGAACAGCTCACTGAACGGCGTATCACGCCACAGGCCGATGCCGATGGACGCCATCAGCGCCACACCGGCGATGGCGAGGATCTGGTTCGTCAGGCTGTTGAGCTGACGGGTGAGCGGGGTGACCTCCTCCTTCGTCTGCTGGAGCATCCCGCTGATATGACCGACTTCCGTGCTCATGCCGGTGCCGATGACGACCATGGTCGCCGAGCCCCGCGTGACCTGGGTGTTCATGAAGGCGAGGTCGATGCGATCGCCGAGAGCGGCGTCCGGGACGACCGGATCGACCTGCTTGGGCACCGGCAGGCTCTCACCGGTGAGCGCCGCCTCGTCGATCTCGAGGGTCGCGGCGGTGAGCAGACGGCCGTCAGCGGGGACAAGGTCGCCGGCTTCGATATTGATGATGTCGCCAGGGACCAGTTCGCTCATCGGGACTTCGCCAAGCGACCCGTCGCGTCTGACCTTGGCCTTGACGATCATCATCTTCTGGAGCGCCGCCACGCTCGCGGATGCCTTTCCCTCCTGGTTGAGACCCATGGCTGCGTTTAGCAGGGTCAGACCGATGAGCAGGACGCCGGTCATGAACTGGTTGGGGATGAACAGGCTCAGGATGCCGGCCACGAGCAGGACGACCTGCATCGGGTCCTTGTACTGACGCACGAAGGCCTGCCAGCGCGGCTCTTTCGGCGCGTCCGCGAAGCGGTTCTCACCGTACCTGGTCCTACGCGCCTCCACCTCGGTGGAGGTGAGCCCCGTGTCGATCGTGACCGTCTGCCGTTCGAGTGTCTCGGCCGCTGTCAACGCATGCCAGGCGACCGACTCCGACGGACTTTCAGCGAGTTGCTGCGTCATGCTCTCGTCCCTTCCAACCCTGTATTGGCCGCGTCGGCGGATGCTGGCAGATATGGATACCGGATGTCACCCCATCCGGCACGTCACCCTCCCTCGCCACGTTCAGACGAGGACCGAGATGGATAGCACTGCGACCGTCAGGATGGCGAGGAGGAGCAGTACGGGCCAGACGAACTTCAACCACGTCCCGTATCCCACCTTGGCGATGGCCAGACCGCCCATGACGACCGCGGATGTCGGCGTCACGAGGTTCACGAGGCCATTCGCACTCTGATACGCCGTGACGACCAGGTATGAGGGGACGTCCGCGAAGCTGGCCAGTGGCGCCATGATCGGCATCGCGACGGTCGCCAGGCCGCTCGATGACGGGATCAGGAAGGACAGCGGCAGGAAGACTACGTACATCAGGTTGATGAACGCGACACCTCCAAGGTCGGCGACGAGTTGCTCAGCGGCGTTGAGGACAGTGTCCGTGATGAACCCGTTGGTCATGATCACGGTGATGCCGCGTGCGATCCCGATGATGAGCGCCACGCCGAGCAGGTCTCGCGCACCGTCTACGAACGTCCCGGTGAAGTCTGACTCGGACTGGCGACCGACCACCCCGATGATGATCGCGAACAGCAGGAACGAGGCGGTCATCTCGGGGAACCACCACCACAGCGTGGGCAGCGGGATCCCGAGGTCCTCCCATGGGATGACGCCGTAGATCATCACGACGAAGGCCAGGAAGAACAGCCCGAGCGACGCCTTCTGTCGGCCGGTCATCGGGGCAGCGCTCAAGACGTCACCATCGCCATGGTCACCCTCGCCACCGGTCGCGGCATCCGGTGGCGGGTCGGTGGCCGCGCCACCAGCTACGAGCGAGCGAGAGGGGTCGGCCTTCACCCGGTCGGCATAGCGCATGACGAAGACGATGCCGATGATGGTCCCGATGACCAGGATGACCAGGCGGCCGACGAATCCCTCGTTGATCGATGTGTCAGCAAACCCCGACGCGATCCCGGTCGCGAACGGGTTCACGGTCGAGCCCAGCACACCGATCCCGCAGCCGAGGAGCAGGATGGACGCGCCGACCAGGGCGTCGTACCCGGCCGCGACCATGACCGTGATGATGAGCGCGTAGAACGCCAGGCTCTCCTCGGCCATGCCGTAGGAAGTCCCGCCCAGGGCGAAGACCGCCATGAGGATCGGAATCATCCAGCGCTCGCGACCGTGCAGCCGCGCGACGATCCGGGTGATGCCGCTCTGGATCGCACCGGTCTTCATGGTCACCGCCAGGAAGCCGCCGATCACCAGGATGAAGAGCGCGACGTCGATGGCGCCGAACAGCTCGCCGGAGTTCCAGACACTGATCGTGCCATCCTCGCCCTCGATGCCGTAGAGACCGTTGATGGGCGCCATGAGCGAGTCGACGAGGATGCGCTGCGGCTGCTGTTCGACCCGGTGGTACGAGCCGGGGATGGGTTGTCCATCGGCATCGACGTCATAGGCTCCGGCCGGGATGATCCACGTCGCCGCCGCGACGATGACGATCAGGATGAACAGGATCGTGTACGCGGAAGGCAGGGCGAATCCACGGCGAGCCCCGACCCCGGGAGCGGTCGTTCCGTTCATGCGTGACCTCCACTCTGGACTTGCCTGGTCCGACGCGACCAGCCCACGTCGAGACCGATGCTGACGATGACGATGCCCACGAGCGTCACGATGGACGCCGGTTCCTTGACGAGGGTCGTGAACACGAATGTCAGGAGCGTGATGGCGACGGCGGCAAGGGCGACTACCAGGATCGCCCGGTTCGCCCCCGTGTCGCGGGTGATCCGCAGGTGCCCAAGCGTCACGAGCGCGAAGATCGCGAGGGCCACCGCGCTGCCGATCGAGGCCACGGACGACAGGTCGAATGCGGCCACCACGATGATGACGGCGACGGCCAGGATGATCAGCCCGAACGGCGCGCGGCCACCCAGGCGGTCGGCCATGAGCGTCGGGAATTGGCCGGTCGAGACGAGGTGGTCGGACAACCCGGTCGCCGGGTACAGGCCGGAGTTGGTAGCGCCGGCCGTCGCAAACAGGGCGGTCACGGTCATCAGCCAGTACCCGGCATCACCAAGGACCGGCTGCGCCGCGACGGCGATGGCAGTCGGGCCGGCCTCGATGACCTGCGCGACCGATAGCGTCCCGAAGACCCCGAGCGAAACGGCCACGTAGACGAGCGTCGCGAGACCGATCGCGATGGTCATCGCCCGGGGGAGCTGCCGGGCGGGCTCAGCGAGGTCCTTCGCCGTGAATGTGACCACGCCGAAGCCGAGGAAGGCAAAGAAGGTCAACGCGATGCTCGACACGATGTCGCGAGCGCCCGGGTAGGTCACCGGGTCGAGGTTCCCGGGCTGGGCGTTGGCGATGGTCGCCACCGCGAATGCAGCGAGGATGCCGATGACCACGAATACGACCGCGCTCTGCACACGGGCGACGACCGAGGAGCCGGCGATGTTGAGCCCGGTCATGACGACCAGCAGAACGACCGCGAATGCCTTGACCATGACTGGGTCCCCGCTAGCGAACGCGGTGCTCGCGTAGCTCCCGAACGAGAGGGCGACCATGGCCGTGACGATCCCGTTGGCGATGTAGACGAGCCATGCGACCACGGTCGCCACGTGGCCCGGTCCGAAGCCGCGATTGACGTACTCGAGCAGGCCGCCTGCGGATGGGTACTTGGCGCCGAGCTTGGCGAACGAGTAGCCCTGCAGCGCCGCGATCGCACCGGCGAGCAGGAATGACAGCCAGACCGCAGCGCCGGCGACCTCCCCGGCCGCCCCAAGGAGCGAGAAGATCCCGGCGCCGACCATCGCGGCGACCCCGATGAAGGCCGCCTGTGCCGTCCCGATGGTCGGCTTCGCGTCCGTCGACGTCCCCATCAGGCGTTCCGTGCGATCCCGATCGCAGCGCTCTGCGTGCCATCGCCGCGTCCTCGGCCGGGCTCGCCGGTCGCGAACAGCACGAGCAGGATGATCGCGATGGCCGCGACCAGCCCGACTATCCAGCGGCTTCCTTCACCCATGACGCTCCTCCTTCGCCCCAGATCGGGCCAGGTCCGATCAGATCCGGTATGCCGGATCGGGCTGGGTCAGATCGGGTCGCGGACGACCGGGCAGGTCATGCAGTGCCCACCGCCTCGCCCCTTGCCGAGCTCGAAGCCCTCGATCGTGACGACCTCCACCCCGGCCTCGCGCATCTTCGAGATCGTGAACGTGTTGCGCTCGTAGGCGACGACCACGCCGGGCTCGAGGGCGACGACGTTGTTGCCGTCGTCCCATTGCTCACGTGCTTGTTGATAGGCGTCTCCGCCGG
>CAYNGM010000163.1:0-490 GCA_964396565.1 uncultured Anaerolineaceae bacterium
CTCCATGGCCTCCGCGATCTCGCTGCCGGTCAGCCCGGCGTTGAGCATCCGCAGGGTCTGGTCGTGCAGGTACGCGTACAGGTCACGCTGAAGTCCAAGGTAGGTAGTCGCTCGTTCGGCGCCCCACGTCGGCCAATGATGAGAGGCGAAGACGACCTCAAAGCGACCGCCGAAGCGATCGATCGACTCGGTCAGGTAGCGCGCCCAGATCCGGGGATCGCGGACCAGGGCACCCCTGATGGTCAGGATGTTGTGCAAGGTATGGGTCGCGTTCTCCGCCATGCACAGAGCGCGTCGGTCCGCGAACAGGACGTTCATCTCGGCCGGTGCCTCAGTCCCTGGCGTCAGCTGGAACTCCATGCTGATGCCATCGACGACCCGGGTATCGCCGGTCTCGGTGATCCAGTCGGTCGGGATGATCAGCGTGACTGTCCCTGTGGATGTCGTCTGACCCAGACCAGCTCCGATCTGGCCGGTCGCGCCACGCTCC
>CAYNGM010000163.1:500-5445 GCA_964396565.1 uncultured Anaerolineaceae bacterium
GTACATGTAGCCGGCACGTCGGCTCATCGCAGTCCCGGCATAGACGTTCTCGGCGACGGCGTGCTCCGTGAACCCCTCGGGTGCGATGACCACGCACCGCCCAGCGTCCACATCCGCCTGCGTCGTCACACCCTTCACGCCGCCGAAGTGGTCGACGTGGCTGTGGGTGTAGATGACTCCGATAACGGGCCGATCACCGCGATGCGCACGGTACAGCGCCAGGGCTGCGGCGGCCGTCTCGGTGCTGATCAACGGATCGATGACGAGGACGCCCGTGTCGCCCTCTATGAAGCTGATGTTCGAGAGGTCCATGCCGCGAACCTGGTAGACACCAGGAACCACCTCGAAGAGACCGTCGATCGCGACCAGCTGCGACTGACGCCACAGGCTGGAGTTCGCGGTACGCGGCGCCGGACCCTCAAGGAATGAATAGCTCGAGTTGTCCCAGACGACGCGTCCGTCTTCCGCCTTCACGATGCATGGCTCAAGGCGCCCGAGCAGGCCGCGTCGCGCGTCGTCGAAATCGGTCGTGTCGTCAAACGGCAGCGACTCGGTCGATGAGATGCTCACGTCAGGTACCTCTGTCAGGATTCGAGCCGTGTGGGTCGCCAGCGATGATGGCGGTCGGTCGCCGAATCTCGCCTGTCATCATTTCACGACCCTCCCCTTTCCAGCAGTAGTTCCTGCCCACGCCGGGCGCCCTTGTCGAGCGAAGCTCCAAGGTGAGAGTCCATCGGCAGTACGTTGTCCGATCCGACCGCGGCAAGTAGCCCGGTCCGCTCGAGCGACAGACGAGCCTCGTCACCAATGCCCGTCAGGATCAGCCGGCTGTCACTCGCGATCAGACGAGCGTGGTAGCGACCTAGCTGCTTGAGAAGCGTGCTCGATAGCTCCTCGGACATCTCCAGGTCGAGGACAAGGACCCCTGGCGAACCCTTGACCGGCTCCGGGAGTCGATCTACGACGGTCGGAACGTCAGCGAAGAAGCCGGCACCTTCATAACGCAGCAGGAGGGGAGCGTCCGAAGGGATCTCAGTCGGAACGTCAGGGGTCAACAGCCAGCCGGCGTCGTCGCGAACGGCTCGACGGAGATCTCCCTGGCTACCGCTGGCGACCACGAACGCCGCCAACGACAGGAAAGCTCCACCGATGATCGCCCATTGCAGGGGAAGGACCAGGGTCATCACGAGGGTCGTGGCGAACAGGATGGCTGGGCGCTTGCCGGTTCGCCACGCAAGCTTCGCGTCTGGGATCCGCCCTCGGACCAGTTCGACACCGATCACGAAGAGCAGTCCCCCGATGACCGCCTCTGGGATACGCCCGACAACGGTGCCAAAGACCACCACGAGTCCGATGACGGTGGCGCACGCGACATAGCCGCCAAGCCTGCTGGTTGCGCCGCCGTCGGCGCCTACTGCGGTCCGTGAGAGGGAGCCACCAGTCGGCGCCGCCTGGAAGAAGGCGCCGGCCAGGTTTCCCAACCCCTGACCAAGGAAGTCCCGCGATGCGCTCGACCTCGACCCATCCGGGTTGGGGAAGGCCGGTCGGATCCCTGCGCCCTGGGCGAGTGCCACGATCGCGATGGAGATGGAGCCGACGAGCAGTGCCGGGACCATCGTGGGGTCGGGGAGGTCGGCCAGACTTTCCGGGATGGGGAGAGCCGCGAGTCCGGTCGGGATCACGAACGAATCGCTGATAAGTGACGTGTCGATCGGCAGCAGCCAGACCAGGGCTGTCCCGACGATCACGACCAGTACCAGCGCATAGCGCTCGAGACGGGGCTGGGTCTTGAGCAGGAGGGCGGCGAGGATCGTGCCGATCCCGATCACGGTCGTGGCCATGTCCCAGTGACCGGGGTGGGTGACGATATCGATGGCCTTGACGACCTTGTTCGAGAACCCGCCGGGGTCGTAGCCGAAGATGTCATCGGCCTTGCCGACCATGATCAGGATGGCGACACCCATCACGAACCCGGTCATCACGGCATTCGATACGAAGTCGACTATCCGACCAAGGCCCAGGATTCCGAGGGCGGTCATCAGGATTCCGGCGAGAAGGGCCATGGTCGCGACGGCCTGTGGGATCTGCGCCGGCGTGAAGCCCGCCCCCGACAGGACCCCGCTCATCGTTAGGGCTATGGCGGAGGTGAGCGTACTCATCATCAGCACGCTCCCGGTCGCAGCGGCCGCGATGGCGACCGGGACCATCCCGGCATAGATCCCCAGCATCGGTCCGATCCCGGCCAGAGACGCATAGCCGATGCCTTCCGGGACGCTGTACAGACCGGCGACGAACCCACCGATCAGGTCGCCGGCGCGGCTGCGCGAGCGAGCTGCGGCAATGGGCGGCGGATCCGCGGTCCCGGTTTCCGTCATCGTTGGCGAAAGGTATCAGGCTGCAGAGCGGTCAGGCGACGTAGTCCGCGAGGTGTTCTCCGGTGAGGGTACTGCGGGCCGCGACGAGGTCGGCCGGCGTGCCCTCGAAGACGATCCGGCCACCATCATGGCCGGCACCGGGACCGAGGTCGACGATCCAGTCGGCATGTGCGATCACCGCCAGGTGATGCTCGATGACGATGACCGACTTGCCGTCGTCCACGAGGCGGTCCAGCAGTCGAAGGAGTTGCTCGACATCCGCGAGATGCAGGCCGGAAGTCGGTTCGTCCAGGACGTAGATACCGCCTTCGTTGGCCATCTGGATGGCCAGCTTGAGACGCTGGCGCTCTCCGCCTGACAACGTGGTGAGCGGTTGGCCGATGCGCAGGTACCCGAGCCCGACATCTGCCATCCGCGCCAGGACCGCCCGGGCCGCCGGGATCTTCGCATCTCCGCTGCTGAAGAACGCGAGAGCATCGTCGACGGGCATCGCGAGGACCTCGCTGATGTCCTTGCCACCGAGCTTGTACTCGAGGACTTCCGCCCCGAAGCGCTTGCCGGCGCACTCCTCGCAGACGCTCGCGACGGTGTCCATGATCCCGAGCTCGGTGTAGACCATCCCGTTGCCGTTGCACGCGGGGCAGGCGCCCTCGGAGTTCGCGCTGAACAACGCGGGCTTGACCCCGTTCGCCTTCGCGAAGGCCGCCCGGATCGGATCGAGCAGGCCGGTGTAGGTGGCGGGGTTGCTCCGTCGCGAGCCCTTGATCGCGGTCTGGTCGATCGAGACGACCTCTGCGTCGCGCGGCATCGACCCGTGGATCAGCGAGCTCTTGCCTGATCCGGCGACGCCGGTGATGACGCACAGCACGCCGAGCGGCAGGTCCACGCTCACGTCGTGCAAGTTATGCCGGGTGGCGTGGCGGATCGACAGGGTGTCCGTCGCCGTCCGGACGGCCGGCTTGAGAGCAGTCCGGTACGACAGGTGCTTGCCGGTCAGCGTGTCGCTGGCCCGCAGGCCCTCGACCGTCCCCTCGAAGCAGACGGTGCCCCCGGCCGTGCCCGCGCCGGGCCCCAGGTCGACCACGTGGTCGGCGATGGCGATCACCTCGGGTTTGTGCTCGACGACGAGGACGGTGTTGCCCTTGTCCCGCAGCCGCTGGAGCAACTCGTTCATCCGCGCGATGTCGTGCGGATGAAGCCCGATCGTCGGCTCGTCGAAGATGTACGAGACATCCGTCAGGCTGGAACCGAGGTGGCGGATCATCTTCGTCCGCTGCGCCTCACCGCCCGACAGCGTCCCCGACGCACGGTCGAGCGACAGGTAGCCCAGCCCGATCTCGACGAACGAGTCGAGGGTCTCTCGCAGTCCAGAGAGCAGCGGCGCGACTGACGGTTCGTTGAGCCCGTGGACCCATCCGGCGAGGTCGCTGATCTGCATCGCGCAGGCGTCGGCGATCGACACGCCCGCGATGCGCGAGGACCGCGCGCCCTCGTTGAGCCGGGTGCCGCCGCAGTCGGGGCAGGCCGCGAACGTCGCCGCCCGCTCGACGAAGGCCCGGATGTGGGGCTGGAGCGTCTCGACGTCCTTGGACAGCATCGACTTCTGGATCTTCGGGACGAGCCCCTCGTAGGTCAGGTTCACGCCCCGGACCTTGACCTTCGTCGGCTCCTTGTAGAGGAAGTCGTGGCGCTCCTGCTCCGTGAACTCCCGGATCGGCTTGTTCGGATCGATGAAGCCCGATTCCGCGAAGATCCCGACCGTCCACCAGCTATCGACCTTGTAGCCGGGGATGGTGATCGCACCCTCGGCGATCGACTTCGACTCGTCGTAGAGGGCGGTGAGGTCGATATCGGACACGGTGCCGCGTCCTTCGCAGGTCGGGCACATCCCGCCGGTCTGGGTGAACGAGCGGACCTCGCGGACCGTCTTGCCGCCGCGTTCCACCGTGATCGCGCCCTTGCCCGTGACGGTCGGGACGTTGAACGAGAACGCCTGCGGCGATCCGATGTGCGGCACGCCGAGCCGGCTGAACAGGATCCGCAGCAGGGCGTTCGCGTCGGTCGCCGTCCCTACCGTGGAGCGGACGTTTGCGCCCATCCGCTCCTGGTCCACGATGATCGCGGTCGTGAGGCCATCCAGCCGATCGACGTCGGGCCGCGCCATGCTGGGCATGAAGCCCTGCACGAACGAGCTGTAGGTCTCGTTGATCAGGCGCTGCGACTCGGCCGCGATGGTCGAGAACACGAGCGAGCTCTTGCCCGACCCCGAGACGCCGGTGAACACGGTCAGGCGGCGTTTGGGGATCTCGAGGCTGATGCCCCGCAGGTTGTTCTCGCGGGCACCCTGGACCCGGATCAGGTCGTGGCTGTCGGCGTTCGGCATGACCCGCACGGTACCAGCCGGGGTGATCGCGGGCGAGTGGTATCGTCCGGCCATGGACCGCGACGACCTCGTCCGGCTGCGCCGGGCCCGGGACCAGATGGACCGCGAGTACGCGAGCCCGCTGGACGTCGACGCGCTCGCCCGGACCGCGTGCATGTCGTCGGGACATTTCTCGCGCAGTTTCCGC
>CAYNGM010000164.1:0-3146 GCA_964396565.1 uncultured Anaerolineaceae bacterium
ATCAGCCTGGCGCTCGGGCGAGCCGGGGCGGCGGTCGTGGTCAACTTCCACCGTAACGAGGCAGCCGCCGACGCGACCGTCAAGTCGATCGTCGACGCCGGCGGTCGGGCCATCGCAGTCGCCGGCGATGTGTCGTCGGTCGCCGACATCGGTCGTCTCGTCGAGAGGGCGGTCGAGGCTTACGGCAGGCTCGACATCATGGTCAACAACGCCGGCATGGAGACACGCACGTCTACCCTCGAGACGACCGAGGAGCAGTTCGACATGGTCATCGGAGTGGACCTCAAGAGTGCGTTCTTCGGGGTCCAGCTGGCGGCCAGACAGATGCTGGCCCAGGACGGTGGCGGGCGGATCATCAACATCAGCTCGATCCACGAGGACTGGCCGATGCCCGGCAACAGCCCGTACTGCGCGGCAAAGGGCGGGGTCAGGATGCTGACGCGAACCGCGGGCGTGGAACTCGCGCCACACGGCATCACGGTCGTGGGGGTCGCTCCGGGAGCCGTTCGCACCCCGATCGATGCCGAGACCCTGGCCGACCCGGTCGCCCGGGCCAGGCTCGAAGGGGCGATCCCGCTGGGACGGGTAGCCGAGCCCGAGGAGATCGCGGCGTTCGTCGCCTTCCTGGCATCGGATCTGGCGGGCTACGGGACGGCCACGACGTATGCGGTCGATGGCGGGATGATGCAGGCCAGCGTGGGTCTGTGAGGGGCCGCGGATCGGTGTCCGGAACGTCGAACCGGGCCACCGATGGACTCTGATCCGTCCATCCCGCCGGTCGACCCCGAGCGCGATCGGATGCGCGACGCCGGCCATCCCGAGGCCGGGCTCGAGCACGCCAGCCCGTGGTACCGCTGGGGACCGTACCTGAGCGAACGGGCGTGGGGGACCGTCCGCGAGGATTACAGCCCCGATGGTGATGCGTGGGACTACTTCCCCCACGACCACGCTCGATCACGTGCCTTTCGGCGTGGCGAGGACGGCATGGCCGGCATCGCCGACGTGCTGTCCCGGATGTGCCTGTCGCTCGCCCTGTGGAATGGCGAGGACCCGATCCTCAAGGAGCGGATGTTCGGGCTGACCAACGGCCAGGGCAACCACGGCGAGGATGTCAAGGAGTGCTGGTGGTACCTGGACGCCCTGCCCAGCTCCGCCTGGCTGCGCTGGCGCTACCACTACCCCCAGCGTCGCTTCCCGTACGAGGAGCTGATCGCGGAGAATGCCCGCCGCTCGCGCTCCGAGCCCGAGTACGAACTGATCGACACGGGTGTCTTCGATGACGACCGCTACTGGATCGTGGAGGTCCACTACGCAAAGGATGAGCCTGACGACATCCTGATGCGGATAGTCGTACGCAACGCCGGCCCAGCGGGGGCGACCCTCCACGTGCTGCCCACCCTGTGGTGTCGCAACACCTGGTCGTGGGATAGCGATGGCGTGCGGCCGGACCTGCGCTCCTCGGCCGACGGTCGGTCGATCCTCGCGACCCATCCGGACCTGGGTTCCTACTCCCTGCACGTAGGCGATGCGCCCGACGGGACTCGACCAGAGCTCCTGTTCTGCGACAACGACACCAACACGGCTCGCCTCTACGGAGCGACGGACGGCGCGCCGTTTCCCAAGGACGGTATCAACGACCACGTCGTGACCGGCGCCGCGACCGTCAATCCGGCCCGGACAGGGACCAAGGCAGCGGCGTGGTACCGGCTGGCGGTCCCCGCCGGCGGCAGCGCCGAGGTCCGCTTGCGTCTGCGTGCTGATGGCCCGGTGACAGCGACACCCGCGCAGCTCGGACCGACGGATCCCGATCCCCTCGGCGACGCGTTCGCGGCGGTGATGGTCGAGCGTGAGCGCGAGGCCGACCAGTTCTACGCCACCCTGCGCCGACCGGGCGCGAGCGACGAGGAAGCCCTGATCATGCGCCAGGCCTTCGCCGGCATGCTGTGGGGCAAGCAGACCTACCTGTACAGCGTCGCGCGCTGGCTGGACGGCGACGCGGCCAGTGCGCCGCCGCCACCTGAGCGATTGCATGGTCGCAACGCCCGCTGGCGCAACTTCGACGCGGCGGATGTGCTGTCCATGCCTGATCCGTGGGAGTACCCGTGGTTCGCCGCATGGGACCTCGCCTTCCACACGGTCGCGCTCGCCCACCTTGATCCCGCCTTCGCGAAGTACCAGCTACTGCTGCTGTGCCGCGAGTGGTTCCAGCATCCATCGGGGGCACTGCCGGCGTACGAGTGGGACTTCGATGACGTGAACCCGCCGGTCCACGCGTGGGCCGCGCTGCGTGTATACGAGATCGATGGGCGGCGTGACCACGCCTTCCTCGAGCGCATCTTCCACAAGCTGCTGGTGAACTTCACGTGGTGGCTCAACCACGAGGACATCGAGGGTGACGCGCTGTTCGGCGGCGGGTTCCTGGGCCTCGACAACATCGGTGCGTTCGATCGCTCCAACCTGCCGCCGGGCTGGCGCCTCGAGCAGTCGGACGCGACCGCCTGGATGTCGTTCTACGCCATCTCGATGCTGCGTATCGCGTTGACCCTGGCCCAGGACGACCCGACCTACGAGGACCTGACCACGACCTTCCTCGAACATGCCGTACGCATCACCGTGGCCATGAACCAGCATGGGCTGTGGGACGAGGAGGACGGCTTCTACTACGACTCGCTGCTGGTCCCTGACGGCCGACGCATCCCGATCAGGGTCCATTCGATGGTCGGGGTCATACCGATCCTGCCCGCGGCCATCGTGCCTGAGCACCTCGTCCAGCGGACGCTGATGCTGGGCAAGCATTTCGCCCGCTTCATGCGCGACCTGGGTATCAGCGAGGAGCGCCTGCGCGACGGCGGCTTCCTGCGCGGGGCGGCCGGCGAACGCCTGATGGTCTTCTCCGTACTTGCACCGGCCCGTCTCGAACGGGTGCTCCGCGAGGTGCTCGACCCGGACGGGTTCCTGTCGCCCCATGGCCTGCGCTCCATGTCGCGCCGCCATCGCGACCAGCCGTTCCGGCTCGACGTCGACGGGACGGTCCTGACCGTGGACTACGAGCCCGGGGAGTCGGCGACCGGCATGTTCGGGGGCAACTCGAACTGGCGCGGACCGGTCTGGTTCCCGCTCGACTATCTGGTCATCGAGTCGCTCCA
>CAYNGM010000164.1:3246-5436 GCA_964396565.1 uncultured Anaerolineaceae bacterium
GTCGTGGCCCACCTGCTGTGCCGCGGCGGGATCCTGGAGCGCCTGGAGTCGACGGCGGGGACTTCGCCCGAGCCTGCGACCCCGTCATCGACCGGGCGATCGGGCTGACCGGCTATCCTTCGCGCCGTGCCCCATGACCTTGTTGATCTCGCTCCCCCGGTAGAAAGGGCGTTCCTCGTCGCCGTCGACATCGGTGGCGATGACGGCTGGACCGCGCAGGAGTCCCTGGCCGAGCTTGCCAGCCTCGCGGTCACCGCCGGCGCCGAAGTCGTGGGCGCCGAGTGGCAGAACCGTCGCCACGTGGACCCCAACTGGTACATCGGCAAGGGTAAGGCGGAGGAGCTGCTGGCCGCCAAGCGCGAGACCGGCTTTGGCACCCTCATCGCCGACGACGAGCTTTCGCCATCGCAGCAGCGCGCCCTCGAGGAGCTGCTCAACGTCAAGGTCATCGATCGCAGCCGACTGATCCTCGACATCTTCGCGCTTCACGCCCAGACCCACGAGGGACGGCTCCAGGTGGAGCTCGCCCAGCTCGAGTACCAGCTTCCGAGGCTTACCCGGCTGTGGACGCATCTCTCGCGGACAGGCGGTGGGATCGGGACGCGTGGCCCCGGCGAGAGCCAGCTCGAGACCGACCGGCGGATCATCCGGACGCGGATCTCGAAGATGAGGGAACGCGTCGAGCAGGTCCGTCAGCAGCGGGCTACGGCTGCGCGCGGCCGTGCTCGGCGACTGTGGTCCACCGTCGGCATCGTGGGCTACACGAACGCCGGCAAGTCAACGCTGCTCAACGCCCTCGTCGGCAGCGAGGTCGCCCTGGCCGAGGACAAGCTGTTCGCCACCCTCGATCCGACCAGCCGGCAGGTCAAGCTGGGTGATGGGCAGACCGCCATCGTCACCGACACCGTGGGGTTCATCCACAAGCTGCCGCATCAGCTCGTCGATGCGTTCCGAGCCACGCTCGAGGAGGTCAATCGCGCCGACGTGCTGATCGAGGTGGTCGATGCCGCAGATCCACACCGCGAGGAGCACCGGGCGACCGTCCAGACCGTGCTCGATGAGCTCGGCGCCGGCGACAAGCCCCGGATCGTTGCGCTCAACAAGGCCGATCTCGTCGAGCGCGCTGCCCTCGATGGCGGGGCCAGCGCACCGGCCATCAGCGGTGCGGTGCTCGTCTCGGCACTGACCGGCTTCGGACTGGACACACTGCGAGCGGAGATCGCCGCGATGCTCGCGTCGCTGTGGGTGGATATCGACCTGACGGTGCCGTACGCAGCCGGTGAGCTTCTCGCCCGTGTCCGCGAGCGCGGTACGGTCGAAGTCGAGTATCGAGAGCGTGACGTCCGGGTCCATGGTCGTGTCGCCCCGGCGATCGCCGGGGAGCTCGGTGCCGCTGCGGCCGCGTGGCGGGCGTCCCTCGACGACGTCGCGACCGGGGCGAGCGGGACGCGGTGACGCGGCGTGGAGGTCACCTCGATCGCGCGAACGGCTCTTCCGTGGTCTGGACGATCGCCGATGGGCGGCGGGGACGTCGCTGGCGCGAAGTGCGGACCCGTGACGGCGCGGTCGAGCAAGTCGTCCTGATCGAGACCGATCGCGACGGACGGCTCACGCGACTCGAGGTATCGGGAGCCGGGGGCCTCCTGACCCTCCATCCTGAGCCTGATCACTCGGCGATACATGGGAACCTGGTCGGCACAGGCGGGGTTCGTCATCTCGCGTTCCCGTGGTCGGCGGCGCACGGCGTGCTTGTCGAGGGATCACCGTGCAGCGTGGCGGCTCTCGCCTGGCACCGACCGCCGGGAACCGTCAGGGTCCTGCGGATAGACGATGATCTCGTGCCGCGAGTCGACGCGTGCGATCTCGCCACGCTCGGAGCATCGCCGATGCCTGATGGTTCGCCAGCCGGCGATGGTCCGTCATGGCCGCTCGAGTTGGATGGATCCGCAGGGGTCGGGCAGGGGCGGACCTGACGACGCCCGACCGGGCTCGTGGAAAGGGTGTGGAAAACCATCGCGAATCCGGGACACCATTCGCGAATCTCGTGGATAACCCCTCTTCCCAGGGACGGGTGATGACGGCTATCGTGTGTCTTGCTCGAAGGGGCAGTCAGACCGAAAGCGGCGACGCAGGTGTTCACATCAGCGGCGCTGACTACGGACCGACAGTTCCTTCGGGCGTTTCTCTTTT
>CAYNGM010000165.1:0-5411 GCA_964396565.1 uncultured Anaerolineaceae bacterium
GAGCGGGAAGTTGAATGGGCTGATCGCCGCGATCGGTCCGATCGGAAAGCGCCGGGTGATCCCGACCCGATCCCGCGACGATGCCATGAGGTCCAGCGGGATGAGCTCCCCGGTCATCCGTTCCGCCTCCTCGGCGCCTAGGCGGAAGGTCAGGACCGCGCGGTCCACCTCGGTCAGGGCATCCCTGATCGGCTTGCCGGACTCGAGCGCTATCGTCCGCCCCAGCTCCTCGCGACGTCCCTTGATACCGGCGCTGATCTCGCGCAGGATGCGCCCGCGCTCGTAGGCAGGCAGCGTCCGGGTCACCGCGAAGGCGTCCACTGCGGCACCCACGGCGGCCTCGTACTGTGCTTCTGTAGCCGTGTATGTGAAGCCTGCCGGGTGGCCGCCGTCGGCCGGGTTCGAGACCTCCAGGACGTCGGGGGATTCCACCCACTGGCCGGCTAGATAGATGTGATGCGGCTTGGTGCCGACGATGGTCATTGGATCGGCTCCTGCGCGGCGAACGCGCCTGGTCGGATGGGGTACGGTCCCATCATACGTCCGCTCCCCGATCAGACCGACGAGATGGAGGATCGTGCCGATGGCCGAACAGGTGGACTTGCGTGATGCGCTGCGGGTCGAGCCCGGAACCAGGGCCAGCCTTGGCCGACTGGACCCGGGCGCGACGCATGGGTGGGACAAGGACGATGCCGAGCCTGCGCTCGAGGAACAGCTCGCCAGGCTGGCCGACCTCCAGGATCGGCTCTGGGCAGAGGCGAAGCACGGCGTGCTCGTCGTCCTCCAGGGCATCGATGCCGCAGGCAAGGACGGGACCATCAACAAGGTGATGGAGGCGTTCAACCCGCAGGGCTGCCCGGTCACATCGTTCAAGGTCCCGAGCGCGGACGAGCTCGCCCACGACTACCTGTGGCGGGTCCACAGGGCCGTCCCGCGCAAGGGCGAGATCGGCATCTTCAACCGGTCTCATTACGAGGACGTCCTGGTCGTGCGCGTCCATGACCTCGTACCGAAGTCCGTCTGGTCCAGGCGCTACGACCAGATCAACGCCTTCGAGCACCATCTTGTCGAGAACGGCACAACCATCGTCAAGTTCTTCCTCTCGATCGACCGTGACGAGCAGCGCGAGCGCTTCCAGGCCCGCTATGACGATCCGACCAAGCGCTGGAAGTTCTCGATGGGCGACCTCAAGGAGCGTGAGCGCTGGGGCGACTACCAGGCGGCGTTCGACGAGGCTCTATCCCGAACCTCGACGGCCGAGGCGCCGTGGTACGTCATCCCGGCGAACCGCAAATGGTTCCGCAACCTGGCCGTGGCGACCATTCTTGCGGACACGATCGCCGGTCTCGAACCGGCCTATCCGCCGGTAGCCGCTGACGTCCCGGAGGGTCTCGTCATCGAGTAGGGCTGGCGGCCTGAGAGGGGCCGGACCGAGAGATGCCGGCCTCAGGGGAAGGTCAGCCCCATCGGTGCGCCACCGCACCGCTGCCTCCGGGCAACACGGGCGGATGGGGCCATGGCCACCGGGACCATGGCCTCACTTGCCCTGACCGCAAGTCGCCCCCACCGTAAGCGGACATCGCCCAACCACCGGCTCACCCGGTCCCACACGGGAGTCCCCATTGCGCGTCCCGGTCTCCGCCCTCAGCCTCGTCATGGTCGTCACCGCTCTGCTCAGCGTGGGCGGTGCCATCCAGCCGGTCGCAGCAGCCAGCGATCCCAAGGTGGTGGTGATCGTGGGGCCGACCGAAGGATCCACGGCCAAGTACCGCAGCAACGCCGATGCGGCGGCCGCCGAGGCGGCGAAGTACACCTCGAACGTGGTGAAGGTCTACAGCCCCAACGCGACGTGGTCGGCGGTCAAGAGCGCGACGAAGGGTGCCTCGATCGTGGTTTACCTGGGCCACGGCAACGGCTGGCCGAGTCCATACACGAAGGACCCCAAGTACACCACCAAGGACGGCTTCGGGCTCAACGCGGCCGCCGGCAAGGGCGACTCCAACAACAAGTACTACGGCGAGCCATATGTCAAGACGCTGGAGCTCGCGTCGAATGCGGTCATCATCCTCAACCACCTGTGCTATGCCTCGGGCAACTCCGAACCCGGCAAGGCGGAGCCAAGCCTCGCGGTCGCCAAGGAGCGCATCAGCAACTTCGCCGCCGGGTTCATGGCCGGCAAGGCTGCAGCGGTCATCGCCGAGGGTCATGGGTCGGCTGCGGACTACATCCGGGCGCTGTTCAAGGGCGATGGTTCCGTGAAGGACGCCTGGGACTCCGTGAATGCGAACGGCAACACTACGTCCTTCACCAGCACCCGCTCGACCTCCGTCCAGGCCTACATGGACCCCGAGACGCCGACCTCGGGATTCTGGCGCTCACTGGTCGTCAAGCCCGGGTTGACCACCGCGTCCGTCCTGGGCTCCACCCAGCCGGCGACGCCCTATCCCGGGACACCCTTCGTGGACATAGCCGACTCCACGTTCCGCAACGACATCGCCTGGCTGTACGGATCGGGTATCACCGTGGGTTGCTCGGCTGAGTCGTTCTGCCCCGCGAGCGACGTGACAAGGGGCCAGATGGCCGCCTTCATCGTCCGCGCGATGAACCTGCCGGCCACGACCGTCGATGCGTTCACGGACGATGAGGATTCGATCTTCGAGAACGACATCGACCGTCTGGCGGCGGCCGGCATCGCCCTGGGCTGCGGTGGTGACCGCTACTGTCCGGATGACCCCATGCTGCGTGACGACATGGCCGCCTTCCTCGCCCGGGCCCTGGACCTTCCGGCCACGGCGAAGGACTACTTCGATGACGACGAGGGGAACGTGTACGAAAACGACATCGATGCGATCGCCACGACCGGTGTCACGACGGGCTGCGGCGAGCGCCTGTACTGTCCTTCTGGCAAGGTCACTCGCGGCCAGATGGCGGCATTCCTCCACCGCGCCTTCCCCGACGCCGGGTAGCGATCGAATCAGGCTGGCGGCGACACGATCTCACCGGGCGCAGGGGTCTTGAGCAACGCCGGTCCGAGCACGTAGTAGCGCCCCCGCTTCTCGCCAGTGGCCCGCAGCCAACCACCGCGCACCGCGACCTCGAGGTCGCGTGTCGTGCCCTGCGGCGATCGGCCCGTGAGCCTGATGTAGTCCCTGGCTCGCAGATGGCGATTGACCCAGGCATAGGCGAGCCCATCGATCATCGCCGGCGGAAGAGACCCGTCCGCGATCGCACGGCGGATCTCGATCATGACGTCGCCAAGACTCCGAAGCCGTGCCAGGACATGATCGGCCGAGCGGACGAGTGAAGCGGTGAAGTAGCGGGCGAAAGGTGTCGCGTCGTACCCCGGAGCGTAGTCTCGGCCGATCGCCTCGCGGATGGCGGCGAAGTAGGCGGGACGATCCAGATCGAGTCGAGCGTCGAGCGAGACGAGTCCGCCAAAGGCGTATCCATGTCGAACGAGAATCATCCGGACGATGGCTCGAGCCGTCCGACCGTTGCCGTCGTTGAACGGATGGATGGCGACGAACTCGAGGTGGGCGAGTGCCGCGACGATCGGGGGAGCGTCTCGATCCGTTGCGGTGGCCAGCCAGGCTGCGAACTCGCGCATCAGCCCGGGGACATCACCGGATGGCGGCGTGGAGAAGATCGGTTGGCCATCGATATCGACGACACGGTTCTCGCCTCGGCGATACTCGCCGGGGGTGAGCAGCGGGCTCTGGTTCCACAGCACGCGCCGATGGAGCTCCCTGATGACGGATTCATCGATGACGACGTGCGTCGGAGCCAGTTCGTCGACGAGCGTGAGTGCATCACGCGTGCCGATGATCTCGCGAGCCTCCCGCTTGCTGACCGTCGTCGAGCCCTCCCCGGCAAGCAGCGCCTCGACGTCGACATCGGAGGCGGTATTCCCCTCGATCCGGGCCGTGCCGTGGATGGTTCGCACCCAGGCGCGACGACGCATCCATTCGGCGTGGGTGGGGTCGATGGGCAGGTTGTCGAACAGCCAGCGCCGCTGATCGAGTTCGGCAAGTGACCTGCCAAGGGAACGGACGCGCAGTCGGTATCGCATGACGCCTCCGGGTGATACCGCACATTATTACCGCATGCGGTAATAGGTCAAGATGTTACCGGCGTCAGCCACGGGCGCGGTCCAGGCGGGCGACGAGCTCGATGAGCCAGCCAGCCGGATAGCCGGCGTACTGGGAGGCCTCACCGAAGTCGACGCCCTCCAGGGCGCGATCCCACGCCACGGCCCGTGCGACCGCGCCGAGGACCATGGCCGCCCGGACGGCCTTCTCGAGGATTTCGCGCGGCGCGACGTCGGTCCATCGTTCGATGTAGCCGGCTCTGAGTCCCCGCAGCTCCGCACCATCCTGGTCCAGCCCGGTGTGGTACGAGATCGAGTTCATCGTGGCGGTCATCGTCATGAACGGGTGGGCGGCGATCCCATCGCCCCAGTCGAAGATGCGGTCGCCCTCAGCGCCGACGAGGATGTTCCCGCCATGGAGGTCGTCGTGCTGGATGGTCGGAGCGATCCCGCACGATGTCAGGACGTCCGCGAGGGCGGCCACCTCGGGGAGCAACTCGGGCAGTCGGCGACGGGCGGTGTCTGCCTCATCTCGCTCCTTGGCGTCTGCGCGCGCCCAGATCCCGTCGTCCTCGACGAGGCGTTTCAGGGCGTCGGCAAGGCGATCTGGGCGGAGATCCGGCACCCCGACATCGATGAGCTCCTCGACGAACGGCTCTGTCGTGCGCTGGAGCACTGCGTACCCGTCCAGGATGCGCCCCCACGCCGTGAGGTCGTGGTCGCCGGTACCGTCCGGGCGGGTGGCGCGGAGCGTGGGGCCGCCATCCGGCAGGAGCATCAGCGCCCGGTCGGCGTCCGTCGCGATCGGCAGTAGTGCGCCGGTGATCCCGTGGCGTGCGAACGCGTCGAGGAGCCGGCCCTCGTAAGCCGAGCCCGGTCCGCTGGCCTTGCACCAGAACGGCCCGTCGTCCGTCGGGATGCGGAAGACGGTAGACCACGGCATGACGTGCGGCTGGGTGATCTCGCCATCCACGACCCGCCCGATCTCGGCCAGCCGATCACGCGCCCAGTCGCATGTTTCGGCCTGCCAGCTCGGATCCGTCCAGTGCGTGGTCACGTGCGGCATGCGCTCGTCAGGCGTGAACCTATCCCTGCCATCTGCTCAGCGCGCTGAGCGCCCGGCCAGTTCGACGACGTGCTGGAAAGCGCCACCACGCATGGGGGCTTCGCGAGGACCGCGATCCCGTGCCATATACGCAGCCCTTCGAGCGGTTGGCCGGGAACCTGTACGCCACTGGTCCAGCCGGCTGGACATTTGGCAAGAAACGCGGATCAGCGCCGTCCACGAACTGCGCTCGCGAGCTGGATCAGCGCCGTCCACGAA
>CAYNGM010000166.1:0-5355 GCA_964396565.1 uncultured Anaerolineaceae bacterium
TCCGCGGCGAACCCGGCACCTACTACCTGACCAAGGGCTGGATCGAGGTCGGTGACACCCCGCTGCACGCGCAGGGACGCCTCGTGGAGACATACGGCGAGGCGCGCGCAGCCCGGATGATCGGGCTGATGCTCCGCAACTATCGGCGTCTCGCGTTCATCAATACCGGGACCTACGACCTCGAGCGCTATCGGGCGTGGTCGCGCGAGGCCGCTGACCGGTTCGGGCTGCGCTTCGAGGAGATCGAGGGCGCGCCGACCCTTGTCGAGAAGCTCCTGTTCGGACCATGGGACGAGGAATGCCTGGTCGTGCCGCGCGGCGAGACCATGCAGCTCGAGCCGTTCATCGAGTCGTCGGGCGCGGCGGGTGGACTGCCGTGCATGCCGAGCCAGGCGCAGGCCTCGGCCGCGTTCCGCCAGACGGCGGCCGCATTCCGCGGATCATGACCACCGAGATCAAGCCCACCGGCACCCCGGGCGGGCTCCCGCAGACGGCGCCGACCACGACCGATCCGTCTGCGGCCACTGTCCCGCTCGACGGGGCCGCAGGTTCGAGTGCCCCCCAGGGCGATGTCTGCACGATCGACTTCGAGCCGGTCGGACGACGCGTCGAGGCACAACCGGGTACGTCCATCCTTGCCGCCGCCCACGGCTCGGGCATCGACATCGTGTCGATCTGCGGCGGCGAGGGGACGTGCGGTCGCTGTCGCGTCGTCGTCGATGGGCCGGTATCCGGTGTGCAGTCCGCGGACCGAACCTTCCTGTCCCAGCTCGAGATCGACTCAGGGGAGCGGCTGGCCTGTCGCGCCCACGTCCGTGGCGACGTCAAGGTGGTCATCCCCAAGGCGTCGATGGCGACCGATCCGCGGCTGCAGGTCAGCGGTCTGGAGCGGGCCGTCGTGGTCGAGGCGGCCGTCCGTGCCTACCAGGTCGAGGCGGCGCCGCCCAGCCTGCGCGATCTGCGTTCAGATGTCGATCGTGTCTCGCGCGCCATCGAGACGACCCACGGCATCCGCAACGTGGACGCGGATCCGGCGGTCGTCCGGGTGCTGTCGCCGCTCGCGCGCGAGAACGACTGGAGCATGACTGCGTTCGTGCGTCGGCACAGCCTGGTCGGCGTGACCGGTCCGGGCGTCAAGCCGGTCGGCTTCGCCGCCGACCTCGGCACGACCAAGATCGCCGGCTACCTCGTTGACCTCGAGAGCGGTGAGGAGCTGGCGGCAGGCGGGATCATGAACCCGCAGATCGGCTACGGCGAGGACGTCATCAGCCGCCTTGCCCACGCCGCCCGACGACCGGATGGCGCCGAGGAGCTCGGACGAGCCGTCCGTGGCGCCCTCGACGAGCTCATCGACACGCTGATCGATGACGCCGGTGTCACCCGGGACCAGATAGTCGATGGCTGTGTCGTCGGCAACACGGTCATGCACCACCTCTTCCTGGGGCTGCCGACGCGCGGTCTGTCGGTGGCGCCGTTCGTGGCCTCGGCCAGTGCTCCGATGGACGTCCGGGCACGCGATGTCGGTCTGCACATCGCCCCCGATGCGACCATCCACATGCCCCCGTGCATCGGCGGGTTCGTGGGCGGTGATCACGTGGCGATGATCATCGGCGCGGACCTGGATGCTCGTGAGCACACGGTCGTGGGCGTGGACATCGGGACGAACACCGAGATCGCCCTGTGCGGAAGTGGTCTCGAGTACCTCGCCTCGGCGTCGTGTGCGTCCGGACCTGCCTTCGAGGGCGCCCACATCCGCGACGGGATGCGGGCGGCCATCGGGGCCATCGAGCGGGTGCACCTGACCGACGACGGGGTCGAGATCATGACCATCGGCGACGCCCCGGCTATCGGCATCTGCGGCTCGGGCATCGTGGACGTGATGGCCGAGCTGCATCGGACGGGCCGGATCAACGACCGCGGCCGGTTCCAGCGCGACGTCCCGGGTGTTCGCGAGGGGTCGCGCGGTCTCGAGTTCGAACTCGTCGGGGCGGAGCGATCCGGGACCGGGCGGGCGATCACGGTCGGCCAGGAGGACGTGAACGAGATCCAGCTGGCCAAGGGTGCCATCGCGACCGGCATCGACGTCCTGCTCGAGATGACCGGCACGGACCCGACCTCGGTCGAGGAGTTGGTGGTGGCAGGTGCCTTCGGGTCGTACATCAACCTCGACAGTGCGCTGGCCATCGGCCTCCTGCCGCGGCTGCCCAACGCGCGGCTCCAGCAGGTCGGCAATGCGGCAGGAGTCGGTGCGAAGGCCGCCCTGCTATCGCTGCGCGAGCGCGCCCGCGGCGGGAAGATCGCCCGTCGGACCAGCTACATGGAGCTGACGACCTACCCCGGTTTCCAGAGGCGGTTCGCGCACTCGATGGCGTTCCCGGGCTAGCTGATACGAGGGACCTGGATGACCAGCATGCAGATCATCGGCGAGAAGATCAACGGGACGCGCAAGCGGGTCCAGACCGCGATCGAGGAGCGTGACGCGGACTTCATCGCGTCGCTCGCCCGGCGCCAGGCCGACGCCGGGGCGGACTGGATCGATCTCAACGCCGGCAGCCTGCCCGACCGCGAGATCGACGACCTGCGCTGGCTGGTCGAGATCGTGCAGGGCGAGGTCGATCGTCCGCTCTGTCTCGACAGCCCGAACCCGGCGGCGATCGCGGCGGTCCTGCCGGCAGTCCGCCAGACACCGATGATCAACTCGGTCACCGGCGAGCCAGGCCAGCGCGACGCGATGCTGCGCGTGATCGGCGATAGCGGCGCGTCCGTCGTGCTGCTGGCGATAGGTGCAGCGGGGATGCCGCAGACCGCGGACGACCGGATCGAGGTCCTGAGCGGACTCGTCGGGGACGCGCGGTCAGCGGGCATCGCAGATACGCGTCTGTATCTCGACCCCCTGCTGATGACCATCGCCACCGGGACAAGCTCGGCGCTGATGGCCCTCGACACGATCCGCCGACTGCGCGCGGCCTACCCGGATGTCCACATCACGTGCGGTCTGAGCAACATCTCGTTCGGGATGCCCGGGCGGAGCCTCGTCAACCGGACGTTCCTTGCTCTCGCCCTCGAGGCGGGCCTGGACACGGCGATCGTGGACCCGCTCGATCGACACCTTCGGGCGGCGCTCTACGCGACAGATCTCATCCTCGGCCGGGATCGGCATTGCCTCGCCTACACGCGGGCATTCCGTTCCGGGCTCCTCGACACCGATCCGGTGGCGGTGGCACCTGCCTGATCGGTCCCATCCACCTGGTCGGGCGGCTTTCGCCGTGTCGCCGGCCATCGAAAGGCAGACGGCGTGAACAGGTCGAGCGGTCGCACAAGGAGGAACAGGTCCATGGCACAGGCATTGGTCGATGCGATCACCGAGATGCGCGAGGAGGATGCCCTCGCCCTGGCCCGCACGGCACTGGACGACGGGACGCCGCCGCTCGAGGTGCTCGAGGATTGCCGGACGGCCATGACGGTGGTCGGTGAGAAGTTCGAGTCCGGCGAGTACTTCGTCCCGGAGCTGATCCTGGCGGGCGAGATGCTGCGCGAGATCTCGGCCGAGGTGAAGCCGCGGATGGCCGGCGAGTCCACCAATGGGAGCACGCCACACGGCGGCAAGGTCGTCCTGGGTACCGTCCAGGGCGACATCCACGACATCGGCAAGGACATCGTGTTCTTCATGCTGGACGTCAACGGCTTCCAGGTGACGGACCTTGGGGTTGACGTCCCGATCACCACGTTCGTCGAAAAGGTCCGCGAACTCGAGCCCGACGTTGTCGCCCTGAGCGGGTTCCTGACCCTGTCCTATGACGCGATGCGCGACACCGTGGCAGCCCTCGACGCGGCCGGGCTGCGTGATCGGGTGAAGATCATGGTCGGCGGCGGCGCGGTCGATGACCGGATCAGGGCGTATGCCGGTGCCGACGCGTTCGGTGCCGATGCGATGGCTGCGGTCAACCTGGCCAAGACATGGACGGAGGCGAACTGACGATGAGCACCGTGATCGAACCGACGGGGACGAGTCTCGACGCTGGGAAGTCGCCGGAGCAGGCGTTCGGCGAGCGACTGGGCCGGATCCTCACCTCGTATGCGCTGCAGAAGCCTGACCGCATCCCGGTCCTGCTCCCGACCGGTCACTTCCTCGCCCAGCTCGAGCCCGGTCTGACCAAGCAGGAATTGACCGAGAACTCGGCCAAGGAACGGGAGCTGGTCGAGAAGGCGGCCCTGATGTACGAGCCCGATGGGATCGCCGGCCTGACCAATCACCCCGGATATGCGCTCGCCCTGGGTGACCGGATGACCAAGTGGCCGGGACACGGCCTCGGTGTCGATGGCTCGTTCCAGTTCGTCGAGAACGAGTTCATGAAGGCGGAGGACTACGACGAGTTCATCGAGGACACGTCCGACTGGTCGGTCCGCAAGTATCTCCCGCGTGCGTTCTCGGAGCTCGAGGGCCTGGCCAAGCTGCCCCCGCTGGGCATGGCGGCGTTCGGCACCTACTACTGGTTCAACGTCGGGCTGGCCCTGCGTCAGCCGGAGGTGAACAGGGCATTCGCGGCCCTGGCGGCCGCGGCCAAGGCGCAGCTGGAGACCGACGCGGCCATCTTCGAGACGGTCGGCCGTCTCCAGGCGCTGGGCTACCCCGGCCTGCCTATCCCGCCGCTGGCGCCGATCGTCGAGGCTCCGTTCGACTTCATGTCCGACACCCTGCGCGGTATGCGCGGGATCATGCTCGACGTGTTGCGCCGGCCGGAGAAGCTGATGGCCGCCCAGGACCGCGTCCTGAAGTTCCAGCTCGAGTTCGCCATCGACTACACGCGCACGACCGGTCTCAAGACCGTGTTCATCCCGCTCCATCGTGGTTCGGACGGGTTCATGTCGATCGACATGTTCGAGCGCTACTACTGGCCGCACCTCAAGGCGATGCTCGAGGGCCTCGCCGCCGAGGACATCCTCCCGATGGTCTTCTACGAGGGCATCTGGGACAAGCGGCTCCACCACCTGGCCACGCTGCCCCGGGCCAAGACGCTCGGCTGGTACCAGTTCAGCGACATCTACAAGGTCAAGGAGATCGTCGGCGACACGATGTGCATCCTTGGCGGGATGCCGAACTCGCTGCTCCAGGCCGGGACGCCGGACGAGGTCCGTGTCGAGACGCGCAAGCTGTGCGAGATCGTCGGCGAGGGTGGCGGCTTCGTGATGAACACCGCCATCGGCGAGATGGAGGGCTGCGATCCGGACCTCGTCAAGGTCTGGGTCGATGCGACCAAGGAGTATTCCGTGCACTGAGCGGTCGTCCCCCGCGACCAGGTCTCAGTGAGCGACCGCCGCGCCCAGCGCGGCGGTCGCTCCTTATCGAGTCGCTCT
>CAYNGM010000167.1:0-5305 GCA_964396565.1 uncultured Anaerolineaceae bacterium
GTCAAGGTTCTCGCGGGCAGCCGCGAGCAGCGAGTCGGCGCGCGTCCGGGCGTCGGCGCCAGAGGCGGAGTCGGTCATGGCGCCATCGTGCCATGCCGTCGGGGTCGCTCGCGTCGCTCACATGGTCTCGTCATCGTTGACGCCCCGCTGCGGCCAGTCCTACAATCCCGATGAAATCACTCGGATTTAGGGGCACGTCCTGGCCACCTCCACGCTTCCGCGACCTGCGTACCACGGCACCGGCGCCGTCGCCTTCTCCACGAAGGGCGAGTACGGCGTGCGTCTGATGGTCCAGCTCGCCCGACGATACGGGACGGGGCCGGCCAGCCTTGCCGGGATCGCCGTGGACGAGGACTTGCCGCGCGCGTACCTCGAGCAGCTCGTGGTCAACCTCCGGGAGGCCGGCCTGGTGGTGAGCACACGTGGCGCACACGGTGGCTACGAGCTCGCCCGCCCACCCGCCCAGATCTCGATGAGCGAGGTCCTGCGTGCCCTCGAGGGGCCGCTGGCCCCGATGATCTGTGCGAGCGAGGATCACGAGCACGCCGTCGTCTGCGACAGATCATCGCGCTGCACCGTGAACGTCCTGTGGGTGCGCGTCCGCGACGCGATCACCAGTACGCTTGACTCGATGTCCCTCGCCGACCTTGCCCCGGCACAGGTCGTCACCCTCGAACGCTGACCCGCCGCCGATCCGCCCGCCCAGACCAAGGAGTCTCGACCGAACCGTGAGCGACACGACCTCCCCGACCGACCAGCACCTCGTCATCCGCGGCCTGCGCGTCGCACCAGTGGCGGATCCCGAACACGAGATCCTGCAGGGCATCGACCTGACCGTCGGTCATGGCGAGGTCCACGCGATCATGGGCCCCAACGGCTCTGGCAAGACCACGCTGGCCTACGCGCTACTCGGCCATCCGGCCTACGTCGTGACCGGTGGCGAGGTCAGCTGGAAGGGCTACGACATCCTCGCCCTCAGCCCGGACAAGCGAGCGCGCCTGGGTCTCTTCCTCGCCTTCCAGTACCCGACTGCGATCCCCGGGCTGTCGGTCGCAAGCTTCATCCGCAGCGCGCTCAACGCCAAACTCCAGGGCATCGACAAGGACCCCGAGATCGACCCGACCGACGCCATCCGTGGTGGCGTGTCGATGCGCGACTTCCGCAACAGGATGCGCGAGAAGATGGCCCTGCTGCGGATGGACGAGAGCTTTGCCACACGCTACGTCAACGACGGCTTCTCCGGCGGCGAGAAGAAGCGTCTGGAGATGCTCCAGATGGCGGTCCTCGAACCGGAGATGGCGATCCTCGACGAGACCGACTCGGGCCTCGACATCGATGCCCTGCGGATCGTCGCCGAGGGCGTCAACGCGATGCTAAATCCGGGGCTTGGCGTGGTCGTGATCACCCACTATCAGCGTCTGCTCGACTACATCAAGCCGGACGTGGTCCATGTCCTGGCCGGCGGCCGGATCGTCACGAGCGGTGGCAAGGACCTCGCCCTGCGGCTGGAGGATGAGGGCTATGGCCCGATCCTGCGTGAGGCCGGGATGGCCAGCGACACGCCGGACGAGGCGCTTCTTGTGCCCAAGGGACCAGAGCTCGAGCTCGAAACCGCGGAGGTCGGCCGCTAGCCGGCCGCCGGATCGTCAAGGAGTCCACCATGGCCGTCGACACGTCCGCTCGTCACGCCCTGGACCCGGTCGCGCTGCGCGCCGACTTTCCGATCCTCCGCCGTGAGATCCACGGGCACCCGCTGGTCTATCTCGATTCGGCGTCCACGAGCCAGAAGCCACAGGTCGTGATCGACGCCGTCGCCGACTACTACGAGACGTACAACGCCAACGTCCACCGCGGCATCTACGAGATCGGCGAACAGGCGACGGCGGCATACGAGGCCGCGCGCGCGAGCGTCGCCCGCTTCATCAACGCACCGAGCCATCGCGAGATCGTCTTCACCCGCAACGCGACCGAGGCCATCAATCTCGTCGCCTACTCGTGGGGACGGCGCAACATCGGCCGGGGCGACCAGATCGTCCTGACCGAGATGGAGCATCACGCCAATCTGGTGCCATGGCAGCTCCTCGTCCAGGAGGTCGATGGCGACCTCGAGTTCATCCCGATCACCGATGACGGGCGCCTGCGGCTTGAGGTCTTCGAGGTACTCCTGCGTCTGAAGCCGAAGCTCGTCGCGTTCACCCAGGTCTCCAACACGCTGGGCACGATCAACCCGGCTCGCGAGATGATCGAGATGGCCCATGCTGCCGGTGCGCTGGTCCTCGTCGATGGTGCCCAGGCGGTGCCCCACCTCCCGGTCGACGTGCAGGAGCTCGGGTGCGACTTCTACGCCTTCTCCGGTCACAAGATGCTGGGCCCCATGGGCTCGGGCGCGTTGTGGGCCCGCCGCGAGCTGCTCGAGTCGATGCCCCCGTTCCTGGCCGGTGGCGAGATGATCCGCGAGGTCCACCTGCGGCGGAGCGACTTCAACGAGGTCCCCTGGAAGTTCGAGGCGGGCACACCGGCCGTGGGTGACGCGATCGGACTGGGCGTGGCTGCGGAGTACCTGCTCGAGATCGGCATGGACGAAGTTCGTGCCCATGAGCGCGAGTTGGTCGCGTATGCACTCGAAGCGCTGCAGCGGGGCGTCCCCGGGATCGAACTGTATGGGCCGCTGGACCCCGACCTGCGTGGAGGGGTGGTGCCGTTCAACCTGCCCGGGATCCATCCGCACGACGTCGCCCAGGTCCTGGATCGCTACGGGGTCGCGGTACGAGCGGGCCACCACTGCACGATGCCGCTGCACGAACGCCTGGACCTGTCGGCCACGGCGCGCGCCTCGTTCAGCGTCTATTCGACGCGCGACGACATCGACGCCCTGGTGCGTGGGCTAACGGAGGTCGGGCGGGTCTTCGGGGCCTGATCGAGCGTCGACGCCGTCGCTGGCGCGGTCGACGCAGTCGAGGGCGCGGTTGGCGTCGCTGGCGCTGTCGACGGCGCAGTCGGCATTGCTGGCGCTGTCGAGGACGCAGTCCTGCGTCGAGGGCGCGGGTCCGGCACGGTGGTGCGGCCGTGGGTCGGTAAGTGCAGTCCTGCGTTCGACGCGGTCGTCGGCCTCAGGCCGGGACGAGGCTCCGCCAGGTATCGACAGCCCACTGCCAGTCGGCGGCATCGCTGAACTCGATCCGGATAGCGGCTCCCGAGCCGCGGACGGCACTGTAACCCTCCAGGATCCCGATCTCGACCCCGGAGGTGGCATCCGTCGTCAGTCTCGCTCGTCCGATGACCGGCCCCGCCTGGTGGCTGAGCGCGCCAGGTCCGAGGTCTGCTGCGAACTGTGCCAGGAAGGCGTCTGCAGGCATGGGCAGCCCGGCCGTCGTGCCAGTGGTGGTGGCCGCCAGGGTCACGCTCCGACCAGCACCGCCGCCCCACCATTCGTCGGCGGTCCGACGTTCCGCCCACGCTCCCGGAACTTCGAGCGACCAGCCTTCGTGGATGATCCGGACGTCGTTGCGTCTATACCCGACGAGGGGATCCGGTTCTGGTTCACGTGCCGCGCGGCTCGCCGCGAGCCTCGTCATCTGGTCATTGATGCCGCGGTTGACCGCGAGCTCGAGCCAGGCATGCCATGGGAACGGCAGACCCGGATCCATCGGGTACGCGCGCGTGAGCAGGCGATGGACCTCATCAAGCAGGTCGGCTTCACCCTCGACCGCCGGTGCCCGCCAGCGCACGTCGCGCCAGAGCAGGACGAGAGCTCGATTCACAAGGTAGTGGCCGTCGGTGGCGTCCATCCACCATGGGGTGATGTCGAGTGCGACCCGCGGGTCGCCGATCGCTGCGTCAAGCCAGGCCCCGTCGCGCGGACCGAGTGCCGTGACGATGGCGTCCTCGGTCAGGAAGCGGGTGCCGGGGGCGACGCCGACGTGGATCGCACGTTCGCCGCGTCGGGTGGCGGCTCGCGCGGCCGCGAGTTCCGGCCCGAGCCAGCCGAGATAGAGACGCTCGACGGCGGGGCGGTCGGCGAACGTCATCGCGCCGTCACCCTCGGACCACTCGATCCCGACTTCCGACGCCATCCGCTCGAGGACTCGACCGACGAGGCGGTGATAGCCTGGCCCCGCCTGGCCGGTCTCGCCCGTGACGGTGACGCGGCCACCGTCCGTGGCCAGGATGACTAGCGGTGGCGCGGCCGGGTGCAGGTCGACCGTCAACTCGGTTTCGCCGGGTGCCCGGGTGCGCTGCTGGGTCGAACGGACGGCGTCGGCGTACTCGCCGTTGAGCCACACGACGGCATCATCGAGCACGCGCTCGCCGGGCGGTGTCCGCGGGATCAAACCTCGCTTCTGGACCTGCCCGCCGACGCGTGCCTCGAGCCTCGTCGTGACCGTCGTTCCCACGAGCCCTGACAGTACAGTCGCCTCCCTCGCCGTCGGCTCGCCGCTTGGTACCACGCCGACCACGCACAAGTCCGTTGCTCCTCCGCACCGGGTGGTGGCCTTGAGAGGCTGCTCCTTTCTCGAGCGCGCTGCTGCTGCCCTGTCCCGGCGCGCTGACCGCCGACCGTGGTGCAGGCGCTCGGCTCACTCGCGCGGTTCCCAGCGCACAGGCACTGCCCTCAGCCCATCCGTGCTGCTCCCAGCGCACCCGGCACTGCCCTCAGCCCATCCGTGCAGCTCCCATCGCACCCGGCACTGCCCTCAGCCCATCCGTGCAGCTCCCATCGCACCCGGCACTGCCCTCCCCGCCCATTCCCCATTCCCTGCCATATCTGCATCAGGCAACCGCTGGGCGCGCTAGGTCGAGTCACGGGCCAGCCGCGAGTGCCCGCTTCGGCTGGTTCTCGCACGGATCAAGCACCACCGGGCATATCCGGCGTCTCTCGGCCGTCATCCATCACGGCCTGTGCTCTTGAGCTGAGCCCAACAGTCGTTCCGTGGCGATTTGGCAAGGATCCAAGGCAGCGGGGTTGGCGGCTCGGAGGCAGCGGGGTTGGCTGCTCGGAGGAAGCGGGCTTGGCAGCGGCCGGCGATCACCGCGCGGCCGGCGATCACCGCGCGGCTGGCGCTCACCGCGCGGCTGGCGATCACCGCGCGGCTGGCGAGCACCGCGTGGCTGGCGAGCACCGCGCGGCTGCCGCGTCCACAAGGTGCGACGCGTGCGGGGTTGGCTGCCGTGGCGCCCCGCGCGCACCCACGGATGCCAATCCCGACCTTGCTGGTCGGATTTGGCGCGGGGCGTTATAGTCGGAGGTCGGATGGACGACCTGTACCGCGACTACATCCTGGAGCACTATCGGCGCCCCCATAAC
>CAYNGM010000168.1:0-1080 GCA_964396565.1 uncultured Anaerolineaceae bacterium
CCCGGGCTTCGTGGGCGTTCGATGATCGTGGAGCGTGCCGAGGTACTCCCGGTCGAGGCGGTCGTGCGTGGCTACCTGGCCGGCTCAGGCTGGAAGGCGTACCTGGTCGATGGGGCGGTATGCGGCGTGGCGCTGCCGCCGGGCCTGCGCGAGAGCGACCGACTGACTGAGCCGATCTTCACGCCGGCCACCAAGGCAGAACCGGGCGAGCACGACGAGAACATCGATTTCGATGCGCTGGTCGCCATCGTCGGCGGCGAGTCGGCCGAGCGCGTGCGTGCGACATCGATCGCGCTCTATCGGTATGCAGCCGAGGTGACCGAGCGAGCCGGGATCCTGCTGGCCGACTCGAAGTTCGAGTTCGGGATCCTCCCGGCGACCGGCGAGCTGATCCTGGTCGATGAGGCCCTGACCCCCGATTCGTCGCGGTTCTGGGACGCCTCCACCTACCAGCCCGGACACGGACAGAAGAGCTTCGACAAACAGTTCGTGCGCGACTGGCTGGAGAGCCAGCCCTGGGACAAGACCGACCCGGGGCCGGCGTTGCCGGACGAAGTCGTCGCCGGCACGCGGGCTCGCTACGTCGAGGCATACGAGCGGATCACCGGCGCGCGTTTCGCACGCTATCTCGAGGAGGACGTCATCGCCTGATGAGCAGCCACCGCTTCGCCGTCAACGTCACCCCCAAGCCAGGCATCCTCGACCCGCAGGGTCGGGCGGTCGAGGGCAGCCTCGGCCATCTCGGCATCGATGGCGTCAGCGCCGTCCGAGTCGGACGGCGGGTCGAGTTGACCGTCGAGGCGGCCGATGAGCCGGCGGCACGCGCGATCGTCGAGCGGCTGGCGGCTGAGCTGCTGGCCAACCCGCTGATCGAGGCCTACGAGATCGAGGCGGTCGCCGGAACGTCGTCGACGGCCACGGGAACGGTCGTGGCCGCGGGAGCCGCGCCGGCATGACCGTCCGGATCGGGGTCGTCGTCTTCCCCGGCAGCAACTGCGACCGCGACACGCTGCATGCACTGCGTAAGGCCGGTGCCGAGGCGGTCGAGCTGTGGCACGAGAACGCGACCCTCGATGGGGT
>CAYNGM010000168.1:1180-2412 GCA_964396565.1 uncultured Anaerolineaceae bacterium
CATGCCGATCGCCCACGGTGAGGGCTGCTTCTTCGCCGACGACCAGACGCTTGATGTCCTGGAGCGCGATCGGCAGGTCCTCTTCCGGTACGTGGACGACGCGGGCCGGCCGGCCCGCGACGACGATCGTGCGGCGAACCCCAACGGCTCGCTGCGGGCGATCGCCGGGGTGCTCTCGGCCGGTGGCAACGTGGCGGGACTGATGCCCCATCCGGAACGTGCCGCCGAGGGGATCCTGGGCTCGGATGAAGGTGCCGGCATCATCCGCTCGCTGGTCGAGAGCGCGGCGAGAGCCGCCAACGCGGCGGCCGTCACGGTCGGGGCAGGATCGCGATGACGATGGGCGCCACCCGGGCCCCGCTCAGCGGAGACGCGGTCGAGCCGCTCCATCGACGGCTGGGCGTGACCGACGAGGAGCTCGACGCGATCCGCGAGCGGCTCGGTGGGCGAGAGCCGAATGAGCTCGAGCTGGCGATGTTCAGCGTGATGTGGAGCGAGCACTGCTCGTACAAGAGCTCCAGGCCACTCCTGCGTACGCTCCCGACCGCGGGCCAAGGCGTGGTCGCAGGTCCAGGCGAGAACGCGGGCGTTATCTCCATCGGCGACGGGCTCGCCGTCGCCTTCAAGATCGAATCCCACAACCACCCGAGCGCCGTCGAGCCCTACCAGGGCGCCGCGACAGGGGTCGGCGGGATCCTGCGCGACATCTTCACCATGGGCGCGCGACCGATCGCGGTCCTTGACGCCCTGCGCTTCGGCGACCCGTCCGACGCGCGCACGCGCCACCTCGTCGATGGGGTCGTGCGCGGTGTCGGTGGCTATGGCAATTGCGTGGGCGTGCCGACCGTCGGTGGCGAGCTCGTCTTCGACCCCTCCTACCAGGGCAACCCGCTGGTCAACGTGATGGCCATCGGGATCCTCGAGGAGCGGTCGCTGACCCTCGCGGCCGCGCCCGGTCCCGGCAATCTTGTCGTCCTGTTCGGCTCGACGACGGGCCGCGACGGCATCGGTGGGGCATCGGTCCTGGCCAGTGCGACGTTCAGCGATGACGACCCGTCCAAGCGCCCATCCGTACAGGTCGGCGACCCGTTTGCCGAGAAGCTGCTGATCGAGGCGAGCCTCGAGCTGATCGAGCGCGGCCTCGTCGAGGGTCTCCAGGACCTTGGCGCCGGCGGGATCACCTGCGCGACGTCGGAGACCGCTGACCGGGCGGGGACCGGCATCGCCGTGGA
>CAYNGM010000168.1:2445-5298 GCA_964396565.1 uncultured Anaerolineaceae bacterium
CGCTGCGGTCCGTCCCGACCGCTGGGAGGCCGTCCGCGAGGTCTGTGAACGATGGGGTCTGCCGGTCGCGATCATCGGGCGGGTGACCGACGATGGGGATATCACCGTCACGTCCGACGGTGCCGAGATCGCGCGCATCCCGGCGGCGGCGCTGACCAGCGACGCCATCGTCCACGAGCGTGTCGCGGCGGCGCCCCAGCACCGGCGGGCGGCCCCGGCTCCGGGCGCTCCTGCCGATTCGATGGACCGTCTGCCCGAGCGGGGCATGGATCCGGGTGCCGTGCTTCTCGCCCTGCTTGGTTCTACCAACCTCGCGTCGCGTCGGGTCGTCTTCGAGCAGTACGACTCCACGGTCGGCACGGACACGGTCGCAGGGCCTGGTCGGGGTGCGGCGGTGCTGCGGATCAAGGGGACCCGCAAGGCCCTCGTCGCGACCACCGACGGCAACCAATCGGTAGGAGCCCTTGATCCGTATCTGGGGGCGGCCCTCAGTGTCGCTGAGGCGACCCGCAACGTGAGCATCACCGGGGCGCGTCCACTCGGGGTCACCAACTGCCTCAACTATGGCGATCCGACCAGACCCGAGGCGTTCTGGCAGCTGACCGAGGGCGTGCGTGGTCTTGGCGATGCCTGTCGTGCGCTTGGCCTGCCGGTCACCGGGGGCAATGTGTCGCTCTACAACGAGGCGCCATCCGGGGCCATCGCGCCCACACCCGAGATAGGTGTCGTTGGATTGCTCGAGGACGTCGGACGGCTGGTGGGGCCTGCCTTCCGGGATGCTGGCGACACGATCGTGCTCGTCGGCGAGGCGACGGGCGGGCTGGCCGGCTCCGCCTACGCGGCCATCGCCGGGGTTGCCGTCGAGGATGGCCCACCTCCACTCGACCTCTCCCGTGAGGCTGCCCTCCAGGCGTTCATCCGCGAGGCGATCGAACGCGGCCTCGTGGGGGGCGCCCAGGACGTATCGGGCGGTGGCCTGGCGGTCGCCCTGGCCGAGGCCGCGATGTGGGGCGGGCACGGGGCGCAAGTTCGGATCGCGATCGCCGACTCTCCGGCCGTGGAGCTCTTCGGCGAGAGCCCTTCGCGGATCGTGGCGACGACATCGGCCCGCCATGCGCCGGCCCTTGTCCTGCTCGCCCGCCAGCACGGTCTGCCGGTCGAGACCATCGGTTCGGTGGGCGGTGACCGCCTCGTCATCGAGCTTGCCGGGGCCGCGGCGACCGGTGCCGCCGAAGGGAGGGGCAGCACCGCCGCCGACGTGCTGTCGGTGCCTCTCGAGGAGCTCCGTCGAGCCTGGGAGCACGGCCTGCCCAGGGCGCTGGGCTGGGAGGTTCCGGCCTGATGTGCGGCGTGTTCGGGGCCGTCGTCCCGGGCGGCGACCCGACCGATGCGGCATCGATCGCCACGCTCGGGCTGCTCGCGCTCCAGCATCGCGGCCAGGAGTCGGCCGGGGTGGCAGTCAGCGACGGCGACCAGCTGATGCTCTACAAGGACCTCGGGATGATCGCCTCGGTGCTCGACGACCGACGGCTGCCCAGCCTGCGCGGTCACCTTGCGATCGCCCACTGCCGCTACTCGACGACGGGTTCGACGACCTGGGAGAACGCCCAGCCGACGTATCGCCAGGGGCCGCGGCGGGCCATCGCCATCGGGCACAACGGCAACCTCGTCAACACGCGGGAGTTGCTGGGGCAGCTCCGCGGCGGCAGGACAAGGCTGCCTGCGTCGACCGACACGGAGCTGCTGACTGCCCTGCTTGCCGACGAACCGGCGCAGGACACCGTCGAGGCGCTGCTCAACGTGCTGCCGCGGGTCCGCGGTGCGTTCAGCCTGGTGATCCTTGATCGCGACCGGGTCATCGGGGTCCGCGACCCGCACGGCTTCCGTCCGCTCGCCCTGGGCCTCTTGCCAGCGTCGGCAGGCGACCCGGGTGGAGAGGGAAGCGGGCCGGCCGGGATGGCCGGTCTATGGGTCAGCCCCGGGGCAGACGACGGCGGGGGAGTCGGCTGGTGCCTGTCGTCAGAGACGGCGGCGCTCGATATCGTCGGTGCCGAGTTCGTTCGTGACGTGGAGCCAGGCGAGATCGTCATCCTCGAGGCCGGCCGGGCACCGCGATCCATCCGCTACGCCGAGCCAAACCCGCGCCTGTGTGTCTTCGAACTCATCTACTTCGCCCGTCCAGATTCCTACATGGAGGGGCGCAACCTGTATGAGGTGCGGCGCCGGATGGGTGCGCGTCTCGCCCAGGAACACCCGATCGAGGCGGACCTGGTGATGCCGGTACCAGATACCGGCGCTCCGGCCGCAGCCGGCTACGCCGAGGCCAGCGGTATCCCGTACCGCGAGGGGATGTATCGCAATCGCTACGCCGGGCGCACGTTCATCCAGCCGTCGCAGGGCCTGCGCCATCGTGGCGTGACGATAAAGCTCAACCCGCTGCGCGAGGTGGTGGCGGGCAAGCGTCTGGTGGTCGTCGACGACTCGATCGTCCGCGGGACGACGACCAAGCGCATCGTCGACCTCCTGCGCCGCGCCGGTGCCCGCGAGGTCCACGTGCGGATCAGCGCACCGCCGATCTACCACCCGTGCTTCTACGGTATCGACACCTCCATCGAGACAGGCCTGATCGCAGCCAGCCACAGCGTCCCCGAGATCCGCGAGTTCATCGGCGCCGACACTCTCGGCTACGTCTCCATCGCCGGCGTCCTCGCCGCACTGGACCTCCCGTACGAGCGTTTCTGTTTCGCCTGCTTCGATGGCAACTACCCGGAGCCCGTCCCGTACGACGCGGAGCGCCGCAAGTTCGTGCTCGAGGAGGCGGAGTCGCCCGTGGTGGCCGGCGACCGTGGCTGA
>CAYNGM010000169.1:0-5284 GCA_964396565.1 uncultured Anaerolineaceae bacterium
AGGACGCGGGCTGTCCGGGCCACTGGCCGGCCTCAGTCGCCGGTGTTCCGGCTACGTACCATGCCGGAGCATCCGCCGGCGACTACATCTGGCACGACGCGAAGGGCTGGCACCTGCGGGTGACCAAGAAGACGAAGACGACCGCGGTCTTCACCGGCCGCATCACATCCGACAAGCCGATGACGGTGCGTGGCGCCTTCCTTGACAAGGGTGATTCGTTCACCGTCAGCAACGGCGGCCGAACGCTGACCTATCGCTTCGTCAACCATGGTCGCCTGGACGGCCTCGACATCCGGACGGCGTGCGCGTCCAAGCTCGTGATCACGGGGTCGATCAACGGACATCGGCTTTCCGCGAAGCGCGTCTGGATCGGAGCCGCCGGCGCTCACCCGCTCGGCGTGCCGTTCGCCATCCTCCGCGTGCCCTGATCGAGGCCTGAGCTGGTCCCACACGCGATCGAGGACGTTGTCGTCTCAGGTCCAGCCGGGCCAGCGGCTCACACCCGGCCGTGACCGACGTCCCCGGGAGAGCGCCGAGATACGGACATCATCCGGGACGGACCCGATGTCAGGATCTGGTCCGTTCCGGCGTTACCGGCCGCCGACGCTGCGCGGCGTTGCTGGCCTCGAACCCAAGGGCTCGTGCCTGGCGGACGGTCAAGGCCGTCGTCCGACGCCACGAGAAGGCCGCGGCGATGCCATCCCAGACGGCTGGAACGTCCCAGTAGGCACTGTGCGACGCCGGGAAGTCGCGGCCCGACCGGACGCGCAGGTCTACCACGCTGGCGGTCCCGTCCCGTCGACGGAAGAGCGGCTCGGCGACGAACGAGAGGAAGTCCCGCGTGTCGTAGACGTTTAGCCACGGGACCGGCAGTCGCGGCGGCGAAACCTCGTCGTACGGGAGGCCCGGCAGCGCGTCGAACGCGTACAGGAGCGGCGCCTGCGAGCCGACGGTGACGCACGCGTCGACCGGAGCATCCGACCACTCGGCCAGCAGGTCGACCAGGACGATGCCACCGAGGCTGAGCGCCACGGGAAGGACCGTCCCGGTGTCCTCGCGATCCGCGACCTCGGCCGCCTTCGTCAACTCCTCGCGAAGGATCGCGTGGATAGATGCTCTGTGGCGGTGATAGCCGATTACGTCGGCGAGCAATTGGACCCCGACGGTCTCGAGTAGCGCCTCGTGCCGGTACTCGTAGTACGAGGTCACGATCCGCTGGACGACATCCTTGCGCAGTCCGGCGCCAAGACTGGGGATCGGCAGGGTCGGTGGACGTCCAAGCCTCGGGATGGCAGCCCGCCACTCCCCGAGGCGTAGACCGGAGCGTCGACGCCACTCCGGAGCCACGACCCGAACGTCCCACCCGCGTCGATCGACGGCGTCATGGATGCGGGTCAGGTGGCGGGCAAGACCTGCGGATGTCTCGTTGGCACCATGGATGAAGACGATGGTGCCGCGCGGCGTGGCGGTCGGTGCCGCCATCAATCGCGCGCCCGAGCGCGCGGCCGAGCAAGTCGGACGATCAGGTTGTGCGGAAAGGTCGGAGCGGGCGGTGGCTTGATGGAGTCGGCGAGCAACGGATCCCGGGCGACCCGTCGCCGTGCGAGCTCCAGCCGCAAGCTCTCCTCTCCGCGGCGCATCGCCCAGTGGTGGTTGGCGGAGAAGATCGGCTTCATCACGCTTGAAAGCGTGCGCAGGATGCCCTTCTCCGCCACCACTGTCCAGTCGTAGGTGACGGTGGTGAGCGGTCCGCGTACGTCACCGGCTGCCCGGACCGGGGTGAATGTCCAGACCCCGATCCCCCTGAAGTCACCCCGGGCCTCGAGTCGGAAACCGTGGGGCGGGTCCGATCTCGTCACCTCGAACCGCCAGCGCAATGTGTACGGCAGGAACCCCTTGGTCCACAGGTCCACGACCTTGCCACAGCCGGTCGCATCGCCCGCTGCCTCCTCGCGGACGCGGAGGTACACCGACGGCCACCAGCGCGCGAGACCCTCGGCATCGGCCAGGATCTCGGTGATCTCCTCGCGGGTCGCCGGGACCTGCCAGGTCGTGACGAAGTGGTAGTCGTTGGCGGCCATCAGTCGCAAGTATCCGAAAACCGACAGGGACTCGCCAAGCGTATGTGATGGTGTCATCGACGCGTACTGGAGATCCCTCCATGGACCACCGACATCCCAGCACCGGGAACGATCACGTCAGGCCGCCCCACCGTGGTCACGCCCACAGCACCAATGCGCTGCGGGTAGCGGCGCTTCTGAGCCTCGTTGCCCTTGCCGCGTGCTCGTATGGGAACTCCGGGGCTCCTGGTGCCGCAACGCCGAACGTCGGTTCGCCAGCGGCAGGATCGACCGCGGATGCGCCGGTCGCGAGCGCGAAACCTGGCGGCGGCAAGTATGGGAACGGGAATGGGGCCGAGTCCGTGGCGCCGACCGGAGCGTCGTCGCGTGCTCCGATGTCCGGCGTCGGCTCCATCGTCCTTGCCGATACCACCCTTGGCAAGGTCGTCGCTGACGGTGTTTCCGGCATGACGCTCTATGCGTTCACCCCGGACGAACGCGGAACGCCGTCCTGCTACGACGCATGTGCGACGACTTGGCCGCCGGCCACCTCCGCGGGGGCGCCTGGCGCCGGAGCGGGTCTCGATGCTGCGCTGCTCAAGACCGTCGCTCGGACCGACGGCACGACCCAGTTGATTTACGGGGGTTGGCCGCTCTACTTCTTCGCTGGCGACAAGAACGCTGGCGACACCGCTGGTCAGGGCCTGAACGGGAAGTGGTACGTGGTCGGTGCCGACGGCAGGCTCATCGGCCGCTAGGGCGGTACCGTGCCGCCAGGGGGTACCCGTGCCGCTAGAACGGTACCGTGCCTTGAGGTAGTGCTCCAAACGGGGCGGGATGGGGCCTTAGCAGTCCCAAGGGCCTGGCCGAGAGTCCGGACTTGACGGAGTTCGTTGGCGCCTCCCGGGTGCTGCTCCGCCCATCCCTGACCTCGACTTTCCACCAGATGCAGAACTGGTCTGCAGTTGGGCGACGGTATTCGCCAACGGTGCGACCTACTCCGCATTCGGCAGGAATCGGATGCGGGAGTGGTGAGTTCTGAGCGTGGGCGACGCGCCGTCCTGGGCAAGTCGGCCCTGATCCAGCGCCGATGGTCGGTGGCGCCCGCATTTGGCGGAAATCCGAGGGGCGCGGGGTTGGGGCCAGGGGCCTGGGGCGCGGGGCGCGGGCGCGGCGCGGCCACGGTCTGGGGCGCTTGGCGCAGTGGCCACGGTCTGGGGCGCTTGGCGCAGTGGCACATGGCCGCGGCCACGGTCTGGGGCGCGGGACTTGGAGCACGACGCCCCGATCTGGTGAGGAAACAGTCGAGGACGGTGCCGTGCTGGCCCCCTACGCCCCCGATCCGCCCCTGGACCTGACCCGGGCCCGGTCCTTGAGGATCTGCTCGCTCGCCAGTTTGCCCGGGCCACCAGTCACGCAGCCGCCCGGATGCGTGCCCGAACCACACTGGTAGTAACCCTCGATCGGCGTGCGGTACTGCGACCAGCCCGGCGCCGGCCGGAAGAAGAACATCTGCGGCGCAAGGAATTCGCCGGCGAAGATGTTGCCCTCAGACAGCCCGACCGTTCGCTCGATATCAAGCGGCGTCTGCACCTCGCGCTGGAGAACGAGGTCGGAAAAGCCCGGGAAGAACGACTCCAGCGTCCGCTGCACCGTGTCGCCAAGGTTCTGACGCTCGGTGTCCCAGTCGCTCTCACGCAGGTGGTACGGCGTGTAGTGGATGAAGCATGACATGACGTGCTTGCCGGGCGGCGCCATGTCCGGGTCGATCGTCGACTGGATGGCGCCATCGATGTACGGACGCGAGCTGTACCAGCCGTACTTGCCCTCGTCGAACGCACGCTCGAGGTAGTCGATCGACGGCCCGATGTTGGTGAAGCCGCGGAAGATATCCGCGCGCCCGGGCAGTGCCGGGTACTGCGGCAAGCCGTCCAGGGCGAAGTTGACCTTGGACGAAGTGCCCTGAAAGCGGAAGCGACGGATCGATTCCACCAGGTCGTCGGGAAGCTCACGGGGCTCCACGAGCTCGAGGAACGTCCGCCGCGGATCGAGCGAGCTCACCACGGTGTCGGCGTAGAACTCCGTCCCATCGGTCAGCGCGACGCCGACTGCTCGGCCGCCCCTCGTGATGACCGAACCGACCGGGTTCTCGAGGCGGATCTCCGCCCCGAACGCCGTGGCGGCCCGCGCCAGCACCTGGGTAAAGCCGCCGTTGCCCTTCTTGTGGAAGGCCCACGCGCCGAATTCGCCGTCGTGCTCGCCCATCGAGTGGAAGAGCAGCACGAGCCCGGAGCCCTGTGACTGCGGTCCGACCCTCGTCCCGATGATGCTCGAGCTCGCCAGGTATCCCTTGACGATGTCGGACTCGAAGTAGTCGTCGAGGAAGTCGGCGGCGCTGCCGGTCATCAGGCGGACGAAGTCGTGGAGAGTCCGCTTATCCATCGAGCGCAGGATGCCGCCGACCCTGGCGAGCGCCATGAGCTCCTCTGGGTCGTCGCTGAAGATGTCCGGCGGGACCATGTCGAAGATCGGCTTGATCGCCTGGCAGACCCGGTTCATGTCATAGCTGTACTGCTCGTACGCGTCGGCATCGCGCTTGCTGTGCCGGGCTATCTCCTTGAGGTTCGCGCCGTGATCCTGGCCAAGCCACAGGTAGTCGCCGTTCTCCATGGGAGCGAATGTCGATGACATGAGCAGGGGCATGAAGCCGTGCCTGGTGAGCTCGAGGTCGTGGATGATCTGCGGCCGCAGGAGCGAGAGTGCGTACGAGAACGTGGTGAACCAGAAACCGGGACGCAGCTCCTCGGTGATCGCTGCTCCACCCACCACGTGACGGCGCTCCAGGATCAGGACCCGCAGGCCGGCCTTGGCGAGGTATGCGCCGTTCGTCAGCCCGTTGTGCCCGCCACCGATGACGATCGCGTCATATGTCCGACTCTCGCGCGTGGTCGCCGTCGGTGAGCCCTTGTTTGACGCCCGATCCGAGCGGGTGCCGGCGCCGCGCACGTTTCCCGCCGCCCTGGTCTTCGCCTTCGATGCCATCGTCACGCCGTCTTTCGAGATGGGTTGTAGAGCGGCAGCCGGGCGACCTTCGCCGCGACCCCCTCGTAATGGTGATCGACCGTGAACTCCAGCTTGACCCGCGACCCTGGGGTAGCCATGTCCGGACGGATCCGGGCGATGGCGATGTGGCGCTGGAGTATCGGCGAGTACATGAAGCTCGT
>CAYNGM010000170.1:0-5230 GCA_964396565.1 uncultured Anaerolineaceae bacterium
TGAGCCTGGACAAGCCGATCACTCGAGTCCGCTATGAGCTTGCCGAGGCCGGCGGACCTTCACTGCGTGACCTGATCGAGCCGATCATCCTCTCGACCAGGACGCCCGTACGGATCGGCCCCTGACATCATCCCAAGCCCGGCCGTCGGGCGGGGTGGATCTCATCGGGTGATGCGATCAGGCGGTTTGTCGCGATGATTCGGGATATCCGACCGTGGCGAGTCGTCCGGCAGGGGCCTAGCCTCAAAGGGTGATCTGTCAGTCGTTGGTAGGTCGGCGGCTCCTGAGGGCGGTCGCGAACGTGATCGTCGCAACGTCCCTGGTCGCCTGCGCCACAGGACCTGCGGTGTCGGGGTCCACAACCACACCGCCGACGACCTCGAGCCGTCCGTCGCCCACCGCCTTGCTGACACCTGCTCCGTCATCAGCCTCAGTCAGCGCGTCTCCGACGTCGGGGGTTGAGCCGACGGCGACACCCACCTCTCTCCCGACTCCGACCCCGACGGCGACACCGACACCCACCACGCGTCCGACCGCGACTGCCCGTCCGACACCGACCCCGAAGCCGACTGCCCGCCCGACACCGACCCCGAAGCCGACTGCCCGCCCGACACCGACCCCGAAGCCGACGACCGCATCAAGCCGCCTCATCACCCACGGACCAAGGGATCGCAGGGAGATCGCGCTGACCCTCGACATGGGCGGACGTGTTGGCGATGCGGTCGCCATCATGGATTGGCTCGTTGACCACGAGGTCCACGCGTCGGTGTTCATGACTGGTGCCATGGCCGATAACAAGAATACGGACGCCGGACGGACCGTCCTGGGCATCGTCGCCCTGCATCCCAGGATGTTCACGCTCGGCAACCACTCTTACACGCACCGTGACTTCCGCGACCTGACAAGCGCGGAGATCCGGGATGAATTGCGTCGGACTGAAGCTGCGATCGCGCCATATGCTCCGGGGGATCTTCGACCGTTCTTCCGACCGCCCAACGGAGGACAGGATGCTGAGGTACGAGCAGCGGTCGGAGCGGCTGGCTACCGATACACGGTCACATGGGACATCGACACCATCGACTGGCGCCCGATCAAGAACGATCCGCCCGGACCGACTGCAGATCAGATCGTGACCAAGGTCCTGGATAGGGCACAGGGCGGATCCATCGTCCTGATGCACCTTGGCGGCTACGAGACGTACGAGGCGTTGCCGCGGATCGTGTCGGGACTCCGCGACCAGGGGTACGCCTTGGTGACCCTCGCCGAACTTCTGCGCTGACTTCGCTCGGGCATCCCTGGGCGACGCTGACCTGTGCTGATGTGATGATGTGATACTGTGAGACTGTGAAGAACATCACGGTCTCTGTGCCAGACGACGTCTATCGCGCCGCGCGGATCCGTGCCGCCGAGCGCGGCAGTTCGGTCAGTGCGATCGTCGCCGAGTATCTCCGGTCCCTGTCGAGCCCCGACGCCGAGTTCGCTCGACTCGAGGCGCAGCAGCGCCGGATCCAGCGTCAGATCGAGCGCTTCCAGGCGTCCTCTCGACAGGGCCGTGATGAGGTCCACGATCGTGCGGTTCGTTGACACGAATGTCCTCCTGTACGCCATCTCGCGCGATCCCGACGAGGTGGCCAAGGCGCGACGTGCGAACAAGATCCTCGCGTCTGGCGACCTTGGGCTGTCCGTCCAGGTACTCCAGGAGTTCTACGTTCAGGCGACTCGCCGCAGTCGCCCCGATGCGATCAGCCACGAACAGGCAAGCGGCCTCGTCGACGCGTGGCGACGCTTCCCGATCCAGGATCTGACGGTTGAGATCATGGCTGCCGCATTCGAGGTCCGGCATCGGTTCGGCATCTCCTACTGGGATGCAGCGATCATCGAGGCGAGTCGCGCCCTGGGCTGCACCGTCGTCCTGTCAGAGGACCTCGATGCGACCACGGACTACGGTGGCATCCGCGTGGAGGATCCATTCTCCGGACTCCCCGACCCCACCGGCTAACAGTCGCCGGCGCGTCGTTCGCGCTCGTCCCGTACAGGCGTTCGAAGAACGTCCGTTCGTGTGGACAAGTTCGTGGATGAACTCGTGGACAAGCCCCCTTCCGGTGCGTCGCTCGCGGCTCTAGGATAGGCGTCCGACCGGTCGCCGACCCCCCAACGACGGACGACCGGTGTCCAGTCAAGCCGCCGTGGATCGGCCTGTCAGGCCACGTCCGTCGCAAGGCTTGACCGATCACGCCACCGAGCGCGCCGCGGACCCGTCCGTGGATGGTCGTGCCCGGTACAAGGAGGGCCTGCCATCGATGGACCCGCGCACCGCCGCCCCACCAGCTCCAGGCCCTGACGCGACCGAGTTCATCCGGTTCTGCTATCGCCGTCGACGCGTGGGATGGCCGGAGATCTACGACGAGATGTGCGCCGTGGCCGGGCGTGGTCTGTTCCGTGGGTACGGCCCGGACGACCTCGCCGACATGGGGATCCGGTTCGGCCTGTTCGACCTGCCGGCACTCGCGAGCCTCGCTTCACAGGTAGTAGAGCAGGAGCGCGCGCGACGAGGTCCGGTGGCCGTCCGGATAGTCGAGGATGCCGATCCGCCCTCGCCGCCCGGGGACGATCAGGCGATCATCCGCGAGCCCTCGCTCGATCCCGTAGGGCTGCCCATTCGGGCCTGACCGAGCCGGCCCGCGATGGCCGGGAGTCCCGCACTCATCACGACGCCCCGCTGGCCCAGCGGGGCGTCGATCTTGTCAGCCGGGCTCGGGCGTCCGCCCGGGTCCTGAGGTCAGGCGCGGATGTGGCGCCTCGCCATCTCGCCCTCGATCTGGCGCTCCGCCTCGACATAGCGGTCGATCTGCTCGCGGAGCTGGTTCGCCTCCGGTGCGTAGAGGTGAACCTGCTGCTGGAGGATGTACGACAGCCGTCGACTGGTCATCCGGACATGGTCGAGGTTCTTCATCAGGACGAGCGGGTCCATCGAGGCCAGGTCGGACGGGTGATACATCTGCTGCATGCGCGCATCGTAGTCGGTCGGTCGGCCGCTCGTCCGGCCGGACTCCGGGTAGTGCCGGCGCTCGACGGCTCGCGCGAGTCCCTCTTCGGGTCAGACGACCCGCAGTGACCGTGTAGGCCAAGTCCAGTCGACATCCACGGTCGCGCCGGCGAGCGCACGTCGGCGACCGGCTTCGCTCGCACCCAGGACGAGGATGCGGTCTGTCTTGGTCGCCCTTCCGGCCTCGTCGCCCCACAGCTTGGTCATCTTGCGACCGGCAGCGACGTCGTCGAGCGCGATCCCAGCCAGTCGATAGCCCTCAGGAGCCGCCGACTCCTCCCAGACTCGCTCGGCCAGACCGATCCCGTCGTGGATGACCCGACCGCGGTCGGTCTCGACATCGCCGATGACCAGGACGACGACGGCATCGTCGGCAAGCACCGGTCGCATCCCGGCCAGGACGTCGCGCAGGAAGGCGAGGTATGGCTCACGGTGGTGGGCGTCGTCCAGGGTCGCGTCTATCTCGCGCGAATCGAACCCGAGGAACCACGTTCGCAGCCAGTTGTAGTAGCCGTACTTGACGACGCGCAGGTAGGGCGGCGAGGCGACGACCAGTCGCGCCCGGTCCGGTCTGCCGCGTCGACGCAGTTCGACTCGCACCCGCCCCGCGATGTCTCGGGCGTCGCCGAGCAGGGCGATCCCCTCGACCGGTGGGAGCGGCTGGCGATAGAGCCTGTCCAGTTTCGCGCTGAGGCCGTCGAAGACGTCGCGACGCGGTGGACTGAAGGCGTTCTGTCGGGCGAAGTCGAGGACGTAGCGCGGCGCCATGCTGAACGTGTTCGGCATCAGGACCGACAGGTAGCTCCTGCTCTTGCCGTGCAGGATCCCGCTGATCGCGGCCGCCAGGAACCGGTCCGTCCGGTCGGACTGATCGAGCATCGACCTGACGTACAGCAACTGGCCAAGCGTGTGCGGATGGAAGGCTATCGCGACCTCGGCGGGGACCGCCCCGCCCGATGTGCCGTCGGGGCCCTCGCGGGAAGCGGCTGCGGGGACCGCCGCGGAGGTCGGGTCGCGGACGACTCGCTCGCCCAGCGCGCTCCAGGCATCCGCGTCGCTGTGCCAGCCCAGGCGCAGGGCGGTAAGGCGCGTCGTGCTGGCTGCACGCGATGCCGGTTCGACCTTGGCTGCAGTCAGCAGGTGGGCGAAGGGGTTCAGGTCGTTGCCGACCCCGATACGACCCTCCGCGCAGGCCTGCAGAGCGGTGGTGCCGCGTCCCGAGAACGGATCCAGGACGACGTCACCGGGTCGCGTATAGCGGGCGATGAAGCTGTGGGTGAGCGCGGCCGGGAAGCTCGCGAGATACGAGCACATCGGGTGGAGGCTATGGCCCCACAGCCGCGGCAGATCCTTCCAGTCGGGTACGAGCGGGATATCGGGCAGCGACGCCGGGAGGTCGAGCGCGAGCTGTCCGTTCGCAGGGGCGCGTGTCGGTTCGGCCGACATGGTCGTCAGCGATCCTCCCTCACCCGCATGCCGATCACCGGTCGGCTCGACGGGTCGCGGAGTGTAGCACGCTCGATTTCGCTTCTATCCGCCTGCTACTGCTCCGATGAGTACCTCTGTGCCAGTCGCTCGGTGAGTCTGTCAGGCGGGTGGGTTGACCACTCAGGCGGGTTCGATGGACCACGCGCCGTCGGCCTCCACCCGCAGCAGGAGGGAGCCATCGGGCACCAAGAGGGTGTGGGTCGCGGCGCCGATCCCGGCCGCGAGCTGATCGCTCGCGGTCAGACCGTATGCCCAGACCGCAAAGGTCCGCTTGCCGTCGTGCTTGAATGCGAGGGGCTCGAGCCCGTCCGCTGGCGGACCGATCCGAACGACGAGGTCGCCCTTGCCGCTTAGCTTCTCGTCCGGATCCCATGTTTCTGCATCGAGGGCCGGCCTGATCGTGATGGACCATTTCCCGGATGCCTTCACCTTCAGCGCCCGCAACCCGCCGGCGAGGTTCAGGAGGACCGTGCCGCGGTACCTCCCGACCCGGTTCACAAGGAGCGTCGGGCTGGCGTCGTCGGCATCGATCTCCCAGACCATGAAGGCCTTCTTGTCGCTGCTGGAGATCCTGGCGATCGCCCCGACGTCCTTGGGGATCCGGACCCTGACGGTCTTCGAGCCCTTGCCGGCCAACTTGATCGGGTCGAAATCGACAGCACGTCGATCGACCGATGCCGTCTCGACGCGCACGGT
>CAYNGM010000171.1:0-5217 GCA_964396565.1 uncultured Anaerolineaceae bacterium
AACTTGGTGACCCGACCGTACTCGCTGCCCGCTACACGGACCAGTCCCTGTTCCTCATCGGGCCACGGTTCTATCCGGCCTGGCGTCGACTGCTCGGCGTCCTGCTGCCGATCATCGTCCCGGTGATCGCGATCGTCGTGCTTGCCGCCAACCTTGCCGCCGGCTCGAGCGTCGGTCAGGCGATAGTGGCGGCCGGCGGGGCCGCGTTTTCGGTCGGCGTCCAGACCGCCTTCTGGTTCACTATCGTGTTCGCGATCATGGAGCGGACCACGCGACCAGATGCTGCCTCGATCGGAACCTGGTCGCTCGATGAACTGCCCGAGTTGCCCGACGACGGGCGGATGGGCGTCGGCGAGTTCGCGGCCACGCTCGTCTTCCAGGTAGTCATCCTTGGCGCGCTCCTGTGGGTCCAGTTCCAGCCACCGATCGTCATCGACGGCCAGTCGTTCACGCTGTTCGATCCACGGCTGTGGTCGTTCTGGCTGCCGTGGTTCATCGTCGTCCTGCTCGGCGAGATCGGGCTGGCCATCGCGCTGTTCATCCGCGGTCGCTGGACGATCCCGTTCGCCGTCGCCAACGCGCTGCTTGGAGCCGCCTTCGCCATACCGGCCATCTACCTCATCGCCAACGACCTGCTGCTCGATCCGGCGCTGGTGGCCAAGATCAGCGAGTCGGCCGGTTCGACCTGGCTCGGTGTGACCGGCACTATCGTGATGGTCATCATCGCGGTGCTGACCGCCTGGGATGCGATCGATGGCTTTCGCAAGGCCCGCCGTCAGTAGCCGTCCTCGTGGCTGACCTCGATCACGTCCACCGCGTCGAACGCCGAGAGCTCGACGACAAGATCGGAGAAGCTGGCACCCGCCGGCATCACGAGGTCCAGATCGACTTCGTAGTGGCCCTTGCCCAGGCGATGGCTCTCGATCCCCGAAACGTCCACGTGCATGCGTCGTAGCAGCGAATAGACCTCGCTCATCGCCTCGAGCCGGCTCAGGTTCAGGCGGAGGTGTCGCTGGTGTTCGTGTCGAGCGCGCAGCCTGGCTACCAGCGCATTGAAGGGCCCAAGGACGACCAGGATGAGCAGGCACACCCCGGTGCCCAGGATGAGCATGCCGGCGCCGAACGCGAACCCGACCGCCGCGGTGGCCCACAGGCTCGCCGCGGTCGTCAGGCCGCGGACCGACGGGCCGTACTTGAGGATGGCGCCACCGCCGATGAACCCGATGCCGGCCACGATCCCTGCGGCGACCCGCGATGGGTCAAGGACGACTGCCTTCTGCCCAAGGACGTCACCAAAGCCGTGCATCGAGAGGATGGCGAAGGTGGCCGAACCGAGCGCGACCATGATGTGGGTCCGCAGACCGGCCGGATGGGCGTGGACCTCACGCTCGTAGCCGATCAATGCCCCGGCGATGGCGGCAGCGATGACCCGGCCCGTGAGCAGCAGTTCGAGCGATGGGGTCATGGGTAAGGGCGTCATGGGGTCACATGGTCATTTCGGTCCGGGATCCAGTGGTCCGGGCGTCCGGGTCGGCGCAAGGTTGTCGGCACCACGATATCGGAGGATGGTCGGTGGCGGAGGCGCCGATCGCGTGGCCGACGCCCGAGAGCCTTGGGGTGTCGACCCCCTCCGAGCGTCCTGCGGAACGAAGACTTCGTCGGTGATGCCATTCGGCCGCATCAGGGCGTCGCGGCCGGACGTGCGATGCGACACGACGTTCGTGGGCTGACGATAGCTGTCGGGAGTCAGCCCAACCGAGGAGACCACCGTCCGGTTGCCTCTACGCGCGGCTGACACGGGGGTGATGCCACACCGACTGGGTGCCCCATCGGCGATGTCAGCTCCCGATCTCTCGTCGTCGACGACGGCGGCGCTTGCGCCTGGTCGGTCGCGCAGCATGCCTCGCTTCGTGGTCGGCGATCTCGGTGGCGGCGACGAGGCAGATCTCGCGCATGCCGGCACAGTCCGATGCGTTGTGCATGCGGAGCTCGGTCCAGCGTCGGCGCTGGTTGTCCGTCAGTTGGTCGGCGGTCTTGCCGAGCGCGAGTGACTTGCCGATCGACGTGAGGGTGTCGCCCACCTTGCCGGCCTCGGCACCTGCCGGGACCACGAAGCCGATCAGGGCCTGGTAGTCGGCGAGGGTGTTCGACGGTGGCTTGGCGCCGGCGTGACATCGATTGCGCCAGCGGACAGCGAGGCTGCGGGCATTGACGTAGCGCGCCTCGAACGCCTGAACATGCTCGGGACAGTACGCACGGATGACATCGAGTTCATGGTTTGACCACGCGACGATGCGTCGATCGTGCTTGGCCGCGCGCTGCAGGATGCGCTCGACCACGTCCGCCACGGTCATGGCCTCGAGGCTGTCCTTGACCGCGAGCGTCGCGAACGCGGGATCGGCGATGTACTGCCAGGTCTTGCCGATGTGCTTCCGGCGTAGGCAGCCCAGTAGCGCCGGCGGCTTGCCCTTGCCGCCCTCGAAGTCGATATATAGCGCTCGTCGCGCCTCGTCTGGGGTCAGTCGGTCGTGGTGTGTGGCGGTCATGTTGCCCCTCGGATCGTGTGACGGCGGCCCTCTTGAACCATGGGGCCGAGCGCCATCATCGAAAACGGTGTCAAGAGGAAGCCGTCCTCCGGACGGCACCTGTGCGCACCCCCGCGTGCGCACGTGGACATGCCCTGCGACTCGCCTACACCGGATCCGACTCGAACAGGACGATCGCGCCGCGATCCACAAGGACCTGGAACGCCTCGGCGAAGGTTGATCCGTGGCGACGGCGATGTTCGGAGAGCGCGTGCGCCATGGTGATCGGGACACGGCCCTGATGGTCGAGCCACCAGTCGTGGACATCCTCGTAGGCAAGATCGTCCACCCGACATCGATGGTCCGGTCCACGGGTGGGTCGGAGCGACTCAATCACAGGAACCCTCGCGCGTGATCCTGTCCACGAGCGGATGATGGCGCCTCTTGGTGACAGCTCGGCTGTCACGGACGGTGCGGCGGCGCACCACGAGGTGCCACGCCGGAGCATCTCACCGGTCCAACGACCGATAGGTCGACTCGGATCTGCGCGCGACGCGAAGGATGAGGACTGCCCGGACTTGCGCATCGATCACGTAGATGATCCGCAGGTCGCCGACCCGTAGTCGCCAGTACTGAGTGCCGACGATCCTGGCCGCCCCTGACGGGTGCTGGTCGATCGCGAGTGACAGGATCGGCCCGCGCAGACGGGCAGCGTCGCCTGGTGGGAGTCGTCGGAGTTGGCGTTGCGCTGCCGGCGTCAGGGTGACCCGCCATCGCGGGTCGGTCACGTCTCGTCCGAATCGTAGGTCGCCCGAGTCTCCGCGGCGAGGGTCGAGAAGAAGGCATCGGCCGATTCACCGCCGTCACGTCGATACTCCTCGAGCGCCGCGGCGGCCGATGCGACGTCCTCCGCATCCTCGAGCGCTTGGAGCCAGCTCGAGAGTGCCGCATCGACGATCTCTCGGATGCTCTGATCGCTCCGGGCAGCCTCCACCTTGACCGCGCGGTAGAGGTCTGGGTCAAGATCGATGGTGACCTTCATCGTACAAGGTTACCAGCTAGCTGGCTATCTGGCGCACGCCGCTCAAGGCATCCTGCCATTTCGTCATGAGGCGCACCTACGGCGCGGTCCCGGCTGGTGGGATCGGGCGCGCGTGCCGAGTTTCGTGCCGAACGGTCACCGATGGAACAGATGGCAGAGGATCCGGCCCAAGAAGAGGGTGGATCCAGTATGAGCGCGAGCCAGGAGCCGTCAGCGACGTCTCGAAAGCCGCCCGAAGGGCACCTGGCGACTATCTGGCAGGAAACGAGCCTGATGATCGGGCTGCCCCGGTTGCCGCCGACGATGAGCCGTGTGACCTCACCCGGTGCCAGCTCCCGCTCCAGGGCCGCCCTTGCGTCCTTGTGTGTGCTCGAGTATCAGACCCGTCTCGGGCGGCGTGGCCTCAGGTTCTCTTCGACTTGCCGGTGCCACGGTCAGGGCTCGCGGACAGCGATCCCGTAGCGGGACTGGTCGCGGTCGAAGGTGGCCAGGGGGAGCGCGTCGGCGGCTAGCGACGCGGCGACGATCAGGGCATCGGGGATCCGGCGGCCGGGCAGCGAGCGGGCGCGGACGAGCACGCCGACCAGGACATCGGTCCGGAGGCCGAGCACGCGGACGTTCTCGCGCTGGACAAACCCGATGAGGCTGTCGAGGATGTCAGGGGCGCCAACGCCGTACTGGGTCCGCAGGACGTGGGCGCACTCGGCGAGCGCCACCGGCGACACGCCGATCTCGATCTCGTCGTCATCGATGAGCGCGGCGGCCCGACGGGCCTGCGTGACGGGCGTGCCGACCAGGTACCGGACCAGGACGGATGTGTCGACACCGATCACGGGTGGCGGTCGGGGTCAGGCATGGCCCACGCGGCATCGCGGAGCGCGGCCCAGTCCTCGTCAGGCGGCTGGCGAAGGACCTTGTCTCCAAGGACTCCAGCCAGCGATCGACGATGCCGGCCCGGGATGACCTCGATCACGATCCGACCGTCCTCGACACGCTGGACGGTCTCGTCGCCGGCGTAGATCGCGAGCTCCTCGCGGATCGACTTCTCGATCGTGATCTGGCCGCGCTCTCCTACCCGACTCGTCATGATATGAAAGAGACTATCGATTCATACCTCGTCGGTCAAGCGTCTGCGGTGGCTCGGGGCTCAAGCACCGTGCGCCGTGACCGAGTGACGCCGTCACAGGCTCAGATGCAGGCGCAGGGCCGCGTCCAGGGCGGCGAGCAACGGACCCGGGACGACACCGATCCGGTCGCCGAGGCGGTCGACGTCGATGGATCGGACCTGTTCGGCCTGAGCCTTGGAATCGTTGTCGAGCCCGGTGGCCGCCGCTGGAAGATAGAGCTGGAACGGGTAGACCCGATCAAGATTCGAGGTCACGGGGACGATGGTGATGACCCCGCGGCCCAGTCGGCTCGCCGTCAGGTTGGCGACATCATTGCTGACGATGATCGCGGGCCGACGCTTGCGCGCCTCGGACCCACGCGAGGGATCGAGATCCACCCAGTGGATGTCCCCCCGTCGGATCACGCTCGGGTGCCGTCGGCGGTGGTGACTCCCCACGCCGGCGCGTCGTCACTCGAGGACCACTCGTCCCAGGCACCCTCGTAGGCCGCCCCAAGCTCGCCGATCCGCAACAGCCGCACTGC
>CAYNGM010000172.1:0-5206 GCA_964396565.1 uncultured Anaerolineaceae bacterium
TGACCCGTGATCACACCCTGGCCATTGTCGGTTGCGGTACGGGCCGACCCGTCGTTCCATTGGATCGCCACCGAACCGGGCGTGACACCGGTATTGGCGAGTTGCATCGCCACCGCGGGTGGCGTGATGGCCGTCCCAGCCCGGTTAAAAGTGTTGGCCTGGCTGCCCCAGGCGATGATCGCCCCGATGAACGGTGCGGTCAGGTAGATCCACAGCGAGTTCAGGCCGTCACCGCCGCCGACCACGGCCGATCCGATGGAGCGCGCCGGATTGACCGATGAGCCGGTCAGCGACGCGATAGCGAAGTGGATCGAGATGAGGGTCAGCGGGATGGCCAGCAACGCGTGGTTGGCCGCTCGCTTGGTCACCACCAGGATCACGAGTACGAAGACCATCGTCATCGCGACCTCGATGATGAAGGCGCCGACATCGGAGATGTTGCGACCAGGCATGGTCTCGCCTGCGGCGACGTCCGCCTGGCTCACCGCGACCATGACCAGCACGGCGGCACCGATGGCACCGACGATCTGGGCGACGATGTAGCCGACGCCCTCGGCCGGTGGCGTCCGCTTGTCCAGGATCATGGCCAGGGTCACCGCCGGGTTGAAATGACCACCCGAGATCCGGGCGAACGCAAACAGCGCCCCGAGCAGACCGAGCCCGAACGCGAACGGCACGACCAGCAGACCGGGTGTCGCAGGGTCTGTGGCACGGAACGCTGCGACCGACAGGTAGCCGGTCGTCAGGAACATGAAGGTGCCGATGAGCTCGGCGACCACCTTGCGGGTATCCATCATCCCTCCTCTGGTGGAGCCCTCCCTCCGGGCTCCGGGCGGGCTACACGATATCGAGTCCGGCAAGCCCCCCGCGAGCGGCGCGCACGAGCAGGGCGTCGCGCCACGTCCGGCACAGCACCTCGGTCAGCTCCAGGCGGTCGACTGCCGCTCCCACATCCTGGCCCACCGCGACCGCGCCGTGGCGTTCAAGGAGGACCACGACCGCGCACGGCTCGGGCGGGTCGGTGAGGGCGGCGCCGATCCGGTCCGCCAGGTCCTGACTACCCATCTCACCGTAGGGGAGGTACGGCAGCCGACCCAGGTGCAGCGCGGTCTCCGGGAGCGCGGAGGGATCCGGGATCTCGCCGGCGAGCGTCAGCGCCATCGACGCGGGCAGGTGGGCATGCGCGACCGCGTCGATATCCGGTCGTGCGGCGTGGACCGCGAGGTGGATGCGCAGGTCGGACGACGGAGGCAGGCCGGACCGCGAGCGGGGTTCGTTGGCGTCGCCATGACCCGGGCGCACGATCACGAGGTCGTCAGGACCGAGCTCGTCCTTGCGTCGGCCCGTGGGAGTGATCAGCAGTCGACCGTCGTCGAGGCGCACCGAGAGGTTGCCCTCGCCGGCCGAGATCAGACCGCGTGCTCCCAGCCGGCGACCGGCCGCGATCAGGGCAGCCGTCGCATCCTCGATGCGCATCGGGGCGCATGGTACGCCACCGCCGATGGGGCCCGGCGGCCCGTCGCTCAGGCAGCGAGGTCCACGACGGAGCGAATCGGATCCGGAGCGATGGCGACGGTCGCGACGCAGTCGTCGCAGGTCACCATCGACAGTTCGTCATCGATGACCGCGAGGCCACCGCACAGCGGGCAATCGGTGGTCGTCATGGTCATCGCGCTCCTGCATCCGTGATCCGATGCCCGGAGTGTCGCCCGGCGCTGTGACAGCTCTCCTGTCACGACCATCGCGACGATGTCAGCCGCGGTAGCGGAAGCAGCCGGGCAGGTGGTCGTCGACGAGGCCGACGCTCTGCATGAAGGCGTAGACGATGGTGCTCCCGACGAACCGGAAGCCGCGAACCTTGAGGTCGCGCGAGAGTGAATCCGAGTCCGCGCTGGACGCCGGGATATCGCCGATCCCCGCCGTCGGTGGCTGGCGTCGCGGCGGCAACCCGATGATGGTCGCAAGATAGGCATCGAACGACCCGAATGCATCGACGACGTCCAGGAAGGCCGTGGCATTGCCGATCGTCGCATCGATCTTGGCCCGATTGCGCACGATGCCGGCGTCCGCCATGAGCCGCTCACGATCGCGGTCATCGAAGGCCGCCACGACCCGTGGATCGAAGCCGTGGAAGGCACGCCGGAATGCATCGCGCTTGCGCAGGATGGTTGCCCACGACAGCCCCGCCTGGAACGACTCGAGGGCGAGCCTTTCGAACAGCTCGACATCGTCGTGGCAGGGCACCCCCCATTCATCGTCGTGGTAGGCGACCATCGATGGGTCGGGGTTGGTTCCCGCGGCCCCTGCCCATGCGCAGCGCGGTCGATCGATGGGCGCTTGGATCGGCGCTCCGGTCACGGCACGGGAGCCGTGTCCACGAGGGTGCTGCGCATCGATGGGTCGCTCGACGGCCGACCGGCGTTGAAGACCGATCGGAAGATGTCACCAGAGACCTTCTTCGTGCCCGCGGACCCGATCAAGGTCACGCTGACGAGACGGCCGGAGACCCCGCGATCGCGCAGGTCGATGGCCGTCAGCGTCCCGACGTCCGTCCGGCTGTCGGCCGCGAACCACGTCGAGAGCTGCGTCCGGCTGTACGTCTTCGTGGACCACGTGGCGTACGGTGACGCCGCGTCGTACGGCGTCCCGTCAGGCGCACGGTCGGATGATCCGCGCAGGTAGCTGACGGGACCCGCGACCTTGGCCCCGGTCGACGATACGAACACGTTCTCGTTGTTCTCCGTGGCTCCCCCGGCGGTCGAGTGGAACAGGGTGTTGGCGATGGACGAGCCGCTGCGCAGGACGACATCGGCCGTCCCCGCGATGGCCGCATCGGTCGACGCCTTTTCGGTCTCGATGCCGAGGTACACCTGCGAGCTGGTGTCGTCGCTCACGTCGTAGTACGACTCGCCGGGGCGCAGACGCCGGGCCGCGTACGAGCGGGCCGCGATGGTCTGGGCGCGGAGCGCCTCGGCCGGCCAGCTCGAGGGCATCTCCGCCGGCACGACCCCGCGCAGATATGCCTCCAGTGGCAACTCATTGATGACGTTGAGGGTCGGACCGCTCGCATCGAGGCGGATACGAAGCGAGCCGCGATATGTGTCGTAGCTCGATGGGCGCGACCAGACCTGGAGGGTCGTCCCGGTCGCCGCCGGGCGCATGAAGAAGCCGCTCGTCGTCGCGTCGTACAGGCTCGTCCCGGTGGAGCCCGCGACCTTGACCCGCCACGTGGTCGTATCCCCCGACGTCGTCGGGGTGACCGTGACCTTGGCGTCCGCGGGAAATGCCTTCGCGATGCCATCGATGGTCCAGGTACCGCCGCGGCCGTACAGGGTAAGCGGTGACCCGGTCGTGGCCGTGAAGGACTTGAGGACCCGGACCCGGATCGATGTCCCGATGCCCATCGTCCCGATGGTGGCGCCCTGGTAGTAGTGGGCCAGGATCTGGGTGGCCGTCTGGCCGGCCAGGGCCCGTCCACGAGCGCCGTACTGGCTCAGACCGACGCCGTGGCCCCAGCCGCGACCGTAGAAGGTGACGGTCGATCCGAGCGTCGTGGGACCGGCCGGCGTCGGGGATGGTGTCGGCGTCGGCGTCGGCGTGGGTGTGGGCGTCGCGACGGGCGGCAGCGTGGCGACCGGCGGATAGGGACGCGTCGGGCGGAGCGTCGCCGACGGCGTGTACGGGCGCGTCGGCGTCGGCGTCGGCGTCGGTGACGGACTGGCCGCCGCGGTCACCGTAGGTGTTGTCGTAGGTGTAGGCGCAGGTGTCGCCGATGGATCTGCAGCCGCGACGTGTCCGGGCACCAGTCCGGTGCCGAGCAGCATGGCCAACACGACGACCAGGACGACGAGGGTAGCAGGGGGGCTCGGGCGTCGCGGTGCCCCCGTTTGGTGACTGGCGATCTCCGGCATCGACCTCATTGTGGCGGGTCCCTCGACCGGATGCCGTGGCCCGTATGACCCACTGCCGGCGTACGCTTTCGGTCATGGCGTTGCGAGGCTATCTCGGACACGGAGCGAGCGGCACGGCCGCGAGCATGGCGCCGTTCGTCGACGGCCTGCGAGCACGCGGCCTGGACATGACCGCTATCGACCTGCCGCGCCGTCGGGCCGAGGATGCCGTGGCGGCGCTCCACGCCGTCGTCCCGCTCGCTCCTGACGTGGTGGTGGGCGGCCATTCGTACGGCGGTCGCGTCGCGAGCCTGGCCGCGGCCGAGCCGGGCGCACCGTACGCAGCGCTCGTGCTGTTCTCATATCCGCTCCATCCGCCCGGAGCCCCTGAACGCACCGATGCCCGTGTCGCCCACTGGCCGGCGATCCGCTGCCCGGTCCTGCTCCTGTCAGGTGAGTCCGACCCGTTCGCGCGACTCGACCTGCTGCGGGCCGCGGTGCCGACCATCGGCGGGCCGGTGGAGCTCGTCACCTACCCACGAATCGGGCACACACTCAAGCCGGTCCTCGGTGATGCGCTGGACCGGACGGTCGCCTTCCTTCTCGGGCTGAAGGAAGGCGGAGGTTGACAGGCGGTCCCGTTGAGGGTGGTTACGGGACGAGCGGTGGGGGTTGTCGCACGGGCGAGAGGTGCGTATCCTGACCGTCCCTCGTCGCTCGACCCCATCCGGGTGACGATGCAGACATCCGCACCCAGTCGCCGTCGGAGTGCCCAGACCGCGGCCTTCGCGCCCATGGCGTTCCGACCCGACCGAGCCGACGCTCGACGCGCCCCATCGCGTCGTCCCGGTAGGAAGGAGGCCCATTGCGAGTCCCAGGAGGTCGCCGCAGCGCGATCGTCGTCGCCGTCATCGCGGCAGCACTCATCCTTACCGCGGTCGCCCCGGCTGCCCTTGCCGGCAAGCCACCGCCGGGTCTCGACCGTTTCATGTACGCGGTCGGACAGGTGGAATCTGGCGGCAACTATCGCGCCAGGAACCCCTACTCGGGCGCCTACGGCAAGTACCAGATCATGCCGTCCAACTGGCCTGCCTGGGCGGCCCGCTACCTTGGCGACAGCGACGCGAAGCAGACCCCGGCCAACCAGGAGAAGGTTGCCGCCGGAAAGTTCACCTCGCTGTATCGGTCGCTCGGCAGCTGGAGGCGGGTCGCCTACTGGTGGTTGACCGGCTCGAAGCGGACCTGGGGCTGGTCGTCATACGCGTCGCGCTACGTGTCCAGGGTCATGCGTCTATACAAGAGCGGACCGCGCGACG